>JAENZU010000298.1 GCA_016841125.1 Melioribacter sp.
ATAATATTACGCATCGTTTTCAAATTTTTCTCAATTATACCAAAAATAGAATTCGCTTCATGAAATCCGCTTTTAAGCACCTTGCCTGCGCTGATGCCTGTCAATATTTCGATTGCTTCTTCAACACGCGATACCGGATAAATACTGAATTTATTTTCGGCAACTGCGTCAATCACTTTTGAGTTGAGCATTAGATCATTTACGTTTTGAAAAGGAATAATTACACCTTGCTTTCCGTTCAATCCGCTCTTTTCACAAATATTGAAGTAGCCTTCAATTTTTTCGTTTACGCCCCCGATTGGCTGGATATCGCCTTTCTGGTTAACTGATCCGGTGATAGCAAAATTTTGCTTTATCGGGACTTCTGCAAGTACAGAGAGGATAGCGCAGATCTCGGTAATTGATGCACTGTCTCCGTCTATCATTCCGTAACCCTGTTCAAATACTATACTGGCATTGAATGAAAGAGGTATCTTTTTACCGAATGTTTCTCTCAAATAACCTGTTATTACAAGGACGCCTTTGTTGTGTGTGCTTCCGCTAAGTCCGGCTTCTCTTTCTACGTTCAGAATAGTTCCGTTGCCTAATGCTACCGAAGCAGTAATTCGTGTGGGTTTGCCGAAAGCAAATTGTCCGTTACCGTAAACAGCGAGTCCATTAATTTGACCTATTCTTTCACCTTCGGTATCTATTAATATGGTTTTATCTTGAATCATCTCGGTTACTTTGGTTTCGAATAAACCGTGTCTTTCTTTGCCAGCATCGTAAGCTTGATGAACGTGATAAGCCGACACAATGCTGTCTCCGCTGTCGGATGCCCAATAGCTTGATTCTCTAACCAGATCTGCTATGTAAGCGAACCTCGTAGTAAGTTTATTTTGGTTCCCGGCATAAAGAGCGCCGTATTCGGTTACGGCAGCGAGTGCGGTTTTATCAAAATCGAGCAATTTTTCAGATTCGATCAATTTTTTCACCACCCGTGCATAATCCCGAACCCTTTCATCGTTTCGTTTCATTTCGTAATCAAAATCGGCTTTGATCTTGAATATTTTATTAAAATCATTTTCATAAGCCGAAAGCATTGAGTAGATTTCATTATTTCCAATGAACAGAATTTTTGTGTTGATCTCAATCGATTCCGGTTTCAGAATACTCGGCGAAAACTGGTAGAGTGTTGCAACATCCTGAATTTCGAGTTTACCGTGCAGCAGCACTCTTTTTAGAGATTTCCAAACGCCCGGCTCTGAGAATGTATCCAGCGCGTTTAGAACCAGGTACCCGTTATTTGCTCTTAAAAGAGAACCCGCCTTTATTCTTGTGAAGTCTGCATACCAGCCGCCGCTTCCGTCGCTGTACTTTTCAATATTACCGAATAGATTATTATATGTGGGGGAGGTTTCCACTAAAACCGGACAGTGCTTTACGTCTTTATTATCAAGTATTACATTCACATCATAGTTTTTTAGGTAGTCTATTACTGCACCGGATTCCGTCTGCTCTTTCGATGGTTTAACACCTTTAAAGATTTCAAGATTTTGAGGAATGCTTTCTTTTACCTGATCGAGATATTTGTGAACTTTCTCAATTTTATAATTCTTCTTTAATTCATCAATTGTTGCATTAACTATATCGTCAATAGAATTTTTTTCAAGCTCGCTTAAATTTCGGAAGTAATCCTGACTTATCAATATATTTTTTCTGAAAAAAGATTGCAGTTCTTCCTGATATCCCGAATATTTTTTTACAATTTGATCTGCCTTTTTTTGAGTAATTTTTTTTGCGTGAACAAGTTCTTCCAATTGCTGAATGAAAACCGGTTTATCGTCAATAACAGCAAGCACTTCGGGTCTGACCATTTCACCGATTTTTACCTGTCCCAAAGTAAAATGATCTTTCTCCAGTCTTTTTTCCAGATCTTCTTTTAACTCAGTTTGATTCCGGTTCATTTGGAACATTAGTTCCTGTTTGCGAGAAACGAATGGTTCAGATTCCAAAACAGCTGGAATATTTTCCTGGAGAAATTTTATTGCCGAAGAAAGATCGGATTTAAATTTGCAGGCTGTACCGGCGGGGAAAACTAGAAGTAACGGTCTGTCGTCATCTTTAAAATTATTAACATACGCATAATCCGAAATTGTGGGGCATTCGGGACTAATAGATTCAAGCATTTTTTTTACGGTTGTAAATTTGCCGGTGCCGGAAAGCCCGGTAATAAAAACATTGTAGCCCTGGCTTCTCATATCAACGCCTAACTTGAGAGCTTTAATTGCTCTTTCCTGACCTACAATTCCTTCAATCGGTTTGATCTCGCTGGTCGATTCAGACTCGAATAATTCCGGGTCGCAATTCCATCTTAATTCTGCGGATTTAAGCTTTTTGTGTTTCGCTGCTTTTCGGTATGCCATAAAAGAGGTTTCCCTTTGTTTGAGTATAATTCAAATATTGCAAAAATTTATATAAAAATCTTATTTAAGATTATTCTCTGCAAATTCCATTAATTAAATATCATTTATTAATTAAACAATTTATTTAATATCTCGGTTAATAAGTTTAAATTAGCATTCAATTTATTCACGCTGCTCACGGTGGGCGGCGTGCTGTATTTATTTTAAAAGAACGGGATTATGAAGTTACCAATTATAGAAGCTTTTGAAGATTCATCGGCTGTAAAAAAGCTTGCGGAGTTAGTAAAGAACCACTCCAAAGTAAAAGATAAAATATTTATTTCACCATTAAATGGTTCATCGAAAACATTGTTTGTCAGTTCGATTTTCCCTGACACTGATAGAATTATTCTGCTTTGCCCTTCCATTAAAATAGTTAATGAAACAAAAGTAGAGTTAAATATTTTGGGATTGGGGAAGGATGCCGTAGCAATTGATGATCTCGAAAAAGACGGATTCCAGGAAGCGCTCACCGAATTGAGCAGCAGAGATAAATTAATTTTAGTTGCTACATATGACATTTTAAGGGTAGCACTCCCTTCAAAAGAGGAAGTGAAGAAAAGCACCACCAAGCTTGAGGTAGGAAGTGAAATTGCTTACGAGGAATTGATTGAATATTTAAACTTGCTCAATTATCAGCGTGAACGATATGTTGATACCCCAGGAGATTACGCGGTGAGAGGTTCAATAATTGATTTCTGGTCTTACAGCGAAAAGCATCCGTGCCGAATTGAATTTGACGGTGATTTTTTAGAATCACTTAGATTTTTTGATCCCGAGAGTCAGCGCTCATCGAGCAGAATTGAGTTTGTAACTCTTGCATCGTCTATCGTTGAAAGTGAACAGGAAAAGAATTCGGATATATTTGATTATCTGGATAATCCGCTTGTAGTTGCTTCATCTTTAGAATTAAGGGACATTTTCGAAAAGCCGGATCTAAAAACAGAAATAGATAACGCGGCTGTCGATGAACTTGATGAAGAATTAAAAGAAGAGCTTCTCGACCTGACTGATCCAAAAACCGAAGAAATTGAAAAAAATAAAGTTAAAGGAATTAATAATTCACCTGAAGTTTTATTCGACAAAAATGCGCGCTGGCTTATTGAAGAGGAGGTCGGCGGATCAGAAGGACAGGTTAAATTAAATATCTCTGAAGCTCCTCCTGTAAATTCAAATTTCGAAGTTCTTTTTAAATTACTATCCGAATATTCTTCGAAAAAGTTTAAAACATTTCTGACTACCGAGAATGAACTTCAGGCACGCCGGCTAACCGATCTCCTTTCAGATTTCAAACCGGAACTAAAAGAGCTACTCGATTCCGGTTCGGTTAGAGTAACAGTTTTTCCAATAAAAGAAGGGTTTGTGCTTCGTGATGAAAAGATTTTAGTTCTGTCGGATTACCAGGTCTTTAATAAACCTTACAGAACACGGATATCTACAAAACACAAACAAAAGAAATCACGTATCCGCGAACTAGCCTCTATTAAAAGAAAGGATTACGTGGTTCATGAAAATTTCGGGATTGGACAGTTCGCAGGTTTGGAGACCATTAAAATAGGGATGACTGAGCAGGAGAGTATTAAAATACTTTATGCCGACGGGGGAGTGGTTTATGTAAACCTCAACTATTTGGGATTGGTAAAAAAATATTCTTCGAAAGATAACGCGGCTCCCAGACTTTCTACTTTAGGCAGCAACGAGTGGAAAAATACTAAGAAAAAAGTTAAAACAAAGATTAAAGAAGCCGCACGTGAATTAATTACTTTATATGCCAAACGAAAAGCGTCCAAAGGTTTTGCATTCAGTGCAGATTCAATTTGGCAGAAGGAACTTGAAGCTTCATTTTTTTATGAAGATACGCCAGATCAAGCTAAGGTAACAGATCAGGTTAAGGAAGATATGGAATCGGAAAACCCTATGGATAGGCTGGTCTGCGGTGATGTGGGTTTCGGCAAGACAGAAGTGGCTGTCCGTGCTGCATTCAAATCAGTTAACGACGGAAAGCAGGCTGCAGTACTTGTACCTACTACTATTTTAGCAGAACAGCATTATAATACTTTCATAGACAGACTTCAGCAGTTTCCTGTAAAAGTTGCAGCACTTTCAAGATTCCAAAATAAATCCGCACAGCGCGAAATTGTTGAGGAACTCTCTAATGGAACTGTTGATATTGTTATCGGAACGCATAGGCTGCTATCCAAAGATATCAAGTTCAAAGATCTCGGTTTACTTGTTATTGATGAAGAACATCGTTTTGGTGTAATGGCAAAAGAAAAATTAAGAAACTTTAAGTTGAATGTCGATACCCTTACGCTTACTGCTACTCCAATCCCCCGCACATTAAATCTTTCTCTATTGGGAGCCCGCGATCTTTCAATAATGGCAACGCCCCCTGCAAACCGTCAGCCTATCTATACTAAGGTAGAAGTATTTGATATAATAAAGATCCGTGATTGGGTAATGACCGAGATTCAGCGGGGCGGACAAATTTATTTTGTGCACGACCGTGTTCAATCAATTGATAAAATTGCGGCATATATTCAGAAACATATTCCTGAAATAAAAATTGGAGTTGCTCACGGACAGATGAAGCCGACGCAACTGGAAAAAGTAATCCACGATTTTCTCAACCGTGAATACCACATGCTGATGTCGACAAAGAT
>JAENZU010000299.1 GCA_016841125.1 Melioribacter sp.
AAATGGGAATAATATTTCTTCCTCATTTTTAAAATGAATTGAGATTTCGTTCTCCCACGCACGTAGAGCATATTCTGCTTTACCGTCTGGATCATTTGGCAGATCCTTATATTCCGGAGCAGATTTTTTTGCAAGCTGCGCTACAATTAGACCGTGATGATGGTCTTGTGAGAGGGGGATTAGGCTTTTATGTCGTTTCATTTTTCACATTCATAATTTTGAAAAGATCAATCATTAATAATCAACTATAAGTTAAAAAACAAATGAATGATAATTAACAAGATTGATAATGTTAAAAAAACTTTTGTAGAGATTTGATTTATCAAATCTCATTAGTTCAAATTGTAAATTTGATCCTGACACTTAATAAATTAAGTCTCTACGAATAGTATTTATCCATTTCCCATTTGAGCGGATTGTTTTGAATGTATTGACGAATCCTGAAGAGATCCTTTTCATTACGGATGATGTGATCGTAGTAATTTGACTGCCATGCAAAATATGCGTCAAATTGGTCTCTGATTGTTCGTGTCACTTTTGCTTTATAAAAACGAATAACCTTACCGAGAGAAATATTTTCTTGTTTCATCAAATTAAACTTCTCCGTAGAGATTTGATTTATCAAATCTCCGTCTTTCGTTTTGCTTTGGTTGATAAATAACTTACGTCCTGTTTTGTTCACAGAGTCCTCCGAGTGCTGTGAGTTCTCCGAGTTCTCTGAGACTTGATGAATCAAGTCTCTACTTTCGATGATTATTATCTCATTTCCCAAAATGGTACTTCGTGAAAATGATTTGGGGTGATGAAAAATTCATCAATAATTATCAGCCATGGGAATGAAATTTCTACAATAATTAATTTCTTGTTGAATCTAATTTCATTAATTATGTTTTGATGTGTTTCCCATTCTATTAAATTATTTTTCGACAATTGGTAAATGAAATTAAAAGAATAAATATTCGGGAAAAAGAAATGATCAATTTAAAAAGAGTTTATGAAGAGCCGTCGCCTAAGGACGGATTCAGGATTTTAGTCGATAGACTTTGGCCGAGAGGCTTAACAAAAGAGAAAGCAAAAGTTGATTTGTGGCTCAAAGAAATTTCACCCAGCAATGAGTTGAGAAAATGGTATCATGATAACATGGATGAGTGGGAGGAGTTTAAGAATAAGTATAAAAAAGAATTGAGTGATAACAAAAATGCCGTTGATGAAATTAAAAAAGTTATTAAAAAAAATAAAACGGTAACATTTGTTTATTCTTCAAAGAACGAAAAGTTTAATAATGCGGCAGCGTTAAAAGAGTTTGTTTCGTAGAGAAACACAGCAACCTGCTCTCCGCGAGGAGAGAGCTTTGTCTCTACAAATCTAAGCAGGGCATTTTAATTTAATTGTGCCTCTTTCAAAACCGTTCCGTCTATACCGATAACTTTTGCATGAAGGGGAATATCACGTTCCGAAACATCAATTGCCTGCTCTGCTAATTGAAGCAGTCCGCTGCAGCAGGGAACCTGCATAATTAAAACCGTAATTGATTTAAGTGAAGAATTATTTATCATCTCGGTTAATTTTTCAAGATACACATTTTTGTTTGAGTCCAGTTTAGGGCAGGCGATAGCCAAACTTTTCCCTTTAAGAAAATCTTTATGAAAATCGGGATATGCAAATCCGCAGCAATCAGCCGCTAGCAAAAGATCAGAATTTCTATAATAATTTGCCTGTGGGGAAACCAGGTGAAGCTGAATGGGCCATTGTGTTAAATGTGATGGACGAGTGCCGCCATCTTCATTTTCGGATTCTATTTTATTTTCGAAACTGATCTCTGCTGAACCCGGACAGCCGGAGTGCTGAACTTTATCTTTTTTCAAATCGGGAATTGGAATATTGTGTTCATTTAAATACTCAATAGCCTCCGTTACAAAATCCAATTCGTTATGATCTATCAGATGCTCGAGATGAGCTTTTATTACATTTACTCCGCCTTTAACAATATAATCCATTACTTTGGATTCATTATAAGGTTCAGCTTCCCGTTCAACAATTTCCAGAGCGCCTTGCGGGCAATGCCCTAAACATGCACCCAATCCGTCGCAAAATAAATCGCTTATCAATCTTGCCTTACCGTCAATTATTTGGAGCGCTCCTTCGTGGCATTCCGGCACACAAAGTCCGCAACCGTCACATTTGCTTTCATCTATTGTGATAATATTTCTTAACATTTTTGTATCCTTATAAACAGAATATATAATCTGATTAAAAAATAATAAAGTTTTATTTATTATCCAAATTATTTTCCGATCGTAAATGAATGAAACTTCTGAATAATTGAATTTTTATTCTTTGTTATTCCCGCGAAAGAGTAAATCTAATTGATGATTGTTGAATCTGCGTTTGGATTGCTGTGAGAGTTTAAAAATTTCAATACTTTAAAAATGAAACTATTACCGTCGAAATCAGTTGACAAAAGTAAAATAATTATATAATTTAGATATCAGAATAATAAATCTGATTTAGAAAGATAATCAAAATGAAAAAACAGAAGTTCGACCGAAATAAAGAAAAGCCTATTCAAAAATATAGATTTTTAGTTCAAGCCGTTTTTGCAATAATTTGTATTTGGATAGGATTTGAGTTTTACCTTTTTGTAAACTTTTTAGACGCAGGCGGGGCAGCTGAATTCAACCAAAGACCTCCTGGTGCAGAAGGTTTTCTCCCGATCAGCGCTATGATGAGTGTTTACTATTTTATTTTGACGGGTACAATTCACGAAGCTCATCCTGCAGGACTTTTCATATTTCTCGCAATTGTCGGCGTTTCATTTGTATTCGGGAAATCTTTCTGCAGCTGGATATGCCCGGTAGGATTTCTATCCGAAATGGTAGGAGATTTTGGAGAAAAGGTTGAGAAAAAATTATTCAAACGTAAATTGAAAATGCCTAAATTTTTAGATTATCCTCTGCGAAGTCTTAAATATTTATTGTTAGGGTTTTTTATTTATGCCATATTTTTTGCAATGTCCGAGTTAGCGCTCAAAATGTTTTTGGACAGTGCATACAACAAAGTATCCGATGTTAAAATGTATTTGTTCTTTGCAGATATTTCGCAGACTGCATTGATTGTTATTGCAGTTTTATTTGTGCTTTCAGTAATTATCAGAAATTTCTGGTGCAGGTATTTGTGTCCATACGGCGCTTTGTTGGGACTCATCTCTATTTTAAGTCCGAATAAAATTAAACGTAATGCTGATTCATGCATAGATTGTTCACTTTGCACAAAAGCCTGTCCGTCGAACATAAAAGTTGAAAAATTGAAAACCGTTATCTCGGATGAATGTTCAACATGTATGAGTTGTGTAGATGCCTGTCCGGTTAAAGATACTTTGTATTTGAGCACGGCGGTCAAAAAAAATAAAATCTCTAAAAAATTAGTTGCAATTGGAGTTGCTAGTATTTATATAATAATAATTGGTTTCGGAATTTTCAGCGGTAATTGGCAAAACAACATTTCTAAGGAAGAGTATTTGCTTCATTACAAAAATATAAATTCTTTAGGACATCCAACAAGCACTAAACAAATAGATGAATTAAATAAGGCGTCAATTAAAGAATACTCTAATTCAAAAGAAAATTTAGATTCTAATGAGCCGATTAAAGAAACTGATTAATATTTTAAAACCTGCTCCCGGATGGAGAACAATTGCATCAATTACCGGGGGTATAATAGTTGGGCTGGGGATTTACATCCTATACATTTCCAATGCCGTATCTTACATTTCGGATGATCCCCGAGCATGTGTAAATTGCCATATTATGTCTCCCCAATTTGCAACCTGGGAAAGAAGCAGTCATGGAAGAGACACTAACTGCAACGACTGCCATGTACCTCATGATAATTTCTTCCGCAAATATTACTTTAAAGCAAATGACGGTTTAAGACATGCTACAATGTTCACACTCAGAATGGAACCGCAAGTTATAAGGATAAAGGAAGCCGGTAAAAAAGCAGTTCAGGAAAATTGTATCAGATGCCATTCAAATAATATTCACCCCATAGCATTAAGAGCAATAAGTGCTAAAAGTATATTTGATGAAGGTGACCGGTATTGCTGGGATTGCCACCGGGAAGTTCCCCACGGAAGAGTTAACAGCCTCACCTCAGCACCATATGCAAGGGTCCCAAGATTAAATCCTGCAATGCCTGAATGGCTTCAAGAATTTTTTAATATAAAAGATTAATCGAGGAGAGTATGACTTCAGATGAACAAAAACGAAAACCATGGATCTATTGGCTTATCTTTGCTGTAACTGTTATTGTAGTGTTTTTATTGGGTCTTTTTGCTTCTTCTATTATCGAGAGAAGGGGAGAAGCAGTATATACTATGCAAATGGTAAAACCGATTCCTGAATGGGAACCACGCAACGAAGTTTGGGGAGAGAATTTTCCGCGTGAATACGAAACCTACTTAAAAACATTAGACACTAATTTTGCCAGCCAATACGGCGGTTCAAAAATGAGAGATTATTTGGCTCAATATCCCGAACTCGTTGTTATGTGGGCTGGCTATGGTTTTTCGAAAGAGTATAATCAAGCACGCGGACATGCATATGCAATTAATGATATTAGAAATATTTTACGCACAGGCGGAGTTGAAAATAGCCCTATGCCGGCTACGTGCTGGACTTGTAAAAGTCCGGATGTCCCCCGAGTTATGGCTAAAGTAGGTGTTGCTGAATTTTATGATGGTAAATGGATTGACAAAGGCTCTGAAATTGTAAACCCTATTGGCTGTCAGGATTGCCATGATAATGAAACTATGGATTTAAGAATTTCGAGACCTGCTTTAATAGAAGCGCTTGAACGGAGAGGAAAAGATATTAAGAGTTTTTCACATAATGAAATGCGATCGCTGGTGTGTGCTCAATGTCACGTTGAGTATTACTTCAAGAAAGAGCCAGCTAATTACTTAACCTTCCCTTGGGATAAAGGTTTCAGCGCGGATGACATGGAAACTTATTATGATGAGATCGATTTCGTTGATTGGACGCATAAACTAAGCAAAGCTCCTATGCTTAAAGCACAGCATCCCGACTATGAAT
>JAENZU010000300.1 GCA_016841125.1 Melioribacter sp.
ATAGGTGTCGCCGGATAGTTCTTATAAAGATGAAAATCAATTGCAGCTTTCGGCAGCGATGAAAGATTAAGCCCTTTTTCCGTAATCGCAAAATCAATTACTGGTTTATAATTTTTTTCATTTAACAATTTTTCAATATCAAAATTATGTTCCGCTAATTTATATTTCAGAGATTTGAAAAATGCAAACTCTCTAATATTTTCTACAAATGTAAGAGTAAAGGCAGCTTCTTCATTTCCCAATGAAGCTTCACTTTTCAGAAGACTTTCATCAATTTGCTCAAACTTAGAGTTTATTGATTCTAATTTTCTAAACATTCGGGAAGCAGCGCCTGAAGCCGGAACGAACTTAATAAACCGCCCTTCCTTAGCCGCACGTTTTTGAATTTCAATATATTTTTCATCACCAACTTTCCAAATTCCATCCCCAATTAAAGCGGGCTTCACCAACTCAATTGTTTCAAATCCTTTTTCGAAAGATTCAAGCTGCTCAATAATGGGTTCTATCGGCATCTTAAAACCTTCAATCTTCGATAATTTTTCTTCTAATTTTTCTCTCTGGTTTTTATTTATCATACATCCGCTTATTTTATTTGTGAATTTTTGTTTTGATATTTTTTGATAAAGTCAGCAACACTCTTTCCGGTGTCATTGGTGCTTTAAAATCATAATCAAGATTTTTATTGTGTGCTTTCATAGAATCCAGAATTGCAAAATAGGCACCAATACCATACATAAACGGGGGCTCGCCGATAGCTTTGGAATTAAAAATTCCCATTGGGTTTTTTGCTCCTTCCAGAAAATGCACTTCAAACTCATCGGGAGTAAAATGAATATCGGGAATTTTGTATGTGGAAAGTGCGTTTGATAGGAGTCTGCCGTTCAGATCGTGACAAATTTCTTCCATCGTCATCCACCCTATACCCTGGATTATCGCACCTTCAGCTTGACCGAGATCTATAGTTTTGCTAAAACTTTCACCGAAATCATGAACTGCTTTTACCGAATTAATTTTGTATGTCCCTCTAAGACAATCCAATGTAGTTTCAACTACTGCGGTACCGTAAACGTGGTAAGCAAAAGCGTTTCCTTTTGATTTCGATTTATCAAAATATATTTTTGGAGTTGCATAGTAGGCATGAGATGACAGATTCACTCTTTTTAAAAAGGACTTTGATATTAGCTCTTCCCAATCAAGCTTTTTTTCCTCATTTACAAAAATGGATCCGTTTTCTATTTTAATCTCCGAAAGATCAGCATTCAAAATTTCCTTGGCAGAATTGAGCAGTCGTTCCTTTATATTGAGGCATGCGAGTTCAGTGGCTTTGCCGTTTAAATCTGCTCCGCTGCTTGCTGCAGTCGGCGATGAATTTGCATTTCTGGTAGTGTTTGTAGATTCAATTTTAACAATTGAAATATCAACCGAAAATATTTTGGCGGCTATCTGTCTTATTTTAGTATTAACACCCTGTCCCATTTCAACGGCAGCAGTGCTGATCCCAATGCTTCCGTCCGTATAAATATGTACAAGTGCACTTGCCTGGTTCATAAAGGTGCTTGTGAATGAGATACCAAAACAAATCGGCATTACAGCAATACCTTTTTTCAAAAATTTATTTTCAAGATTGAACTGATTAATGCTTTGTAATCTTTCTTCATATTTGAACTTCGAGAGTGCTTCATTCCAACTTTTTTTTGCGTTACAATTTTCTGCTCTTTGTCCGTATGGAAATTCATCTCCCTCTCGCAGAAGATTTTTTTGCTGAATCATGTAAGCAGGAACATCAAGTTTCTCTGAAATTTTTTTTATTGCCGATTCAATAACAAACATTGCCTGAGGTCCGCCGAAACCCCGGAAAGCCGTATTGGGCGGAACGTTTGTCTTGCAAGATATTCCGGTTGCTTTAACATTCGGGATAAAATAACTGTTGGTACAATGAAAAAGAGTCCGCTCTAATACAGCCATCGAAAGATCAGCAGCAGCGCCTGCATTTTGAAAAAATTTCACTTCGTATGCTAAAATTTTTCCTTCGTGTGAGAAGCCTATTTTAAAGTCGGATGAATAAGGATGACGTTTCCCGGTAATACGGATATCATCCTGCCGGTTTAGAACCAGTTTGACAGGCTTATTTAATTTGTTAGCCGCAAGTGCTGCCATTGCTGCAAAAGGCGAAGCCTGATCTTCTTTACCCCCGAACCCGCCTCCTAATCTTAAAACATCGACTTCAACTTTGTTCATCGGGATCCCGAGAATTCCGGCAACTACTCTCTGAGTTGCTGTAGGAGCTTGTGTTGAAGAATAAACTTTAATTTTTTCCCCTTCGTGAGGAATGGCTGCTGCCGCTTGTGTTTCAAGATAGAGGTGCTCCTGTCCGCCCGATTCAACGGTTCCTTCTTCAATAAAATCGCACTCATCCCAGACCGCTGAAATATTACCCAATTCAAAAGTGACGGGAGGTGCTATAAGAGATCCCTTAATAAAAGCTTCCCTTGGATTTAATATAGGTTTTAGTTTGTCATATTCAATTTTGATTTTTGATAGTGCTTTTCTTGCTTCAAGTTTCGACTCAGCAACAACAAGCAAAATTGGCTGTCCAACATAATGAACCTCACTTTCGGCAAATAAGCTTTCATCCTTTATCATTCCGCCAACTTGATTTTCTCCCGGTATATCTGATGCCGAGAAAATATCTACCACTCCTTTAGATGCCAGCGCAGCCGAAGTATCGATTGATGTAATAATACCGTGAGCAATGTTCGACGTAAATATTTCTGCGTGAAGTGTACCCGCTGGCAGTCTCATATCGTCAATAAATATCGACTTGCCCTGAACATGCTGATGAATGTCGTAATTTTTCATACAAGTTCCTCAACACTAAAATGAGGAAAACAATTTTTAAGGTGAGCTAAAACCAAGCGCTTTAAAAGTTCTGCTTTGTACTGTGCGCTTCCACGTGCATCACTTATTGGTGTAATTTCAGAATCAATCATACCAAAAACTTCATCCGTAATTGAGGTAGTAATTTCTTTTCCTTCCAGAAATTGGGATGTCTTTTTAAGCAGCAAAGGAATCGGAGCAACTCCACCGGCACTAATTCTGATCATATTGATCTTGTTGTTTGCGTGTTTAATACAGCATGAAGAATTGATACTTGCAATATCAAGATATTTTCTTTTTGAAATTTTCTCCCATCCGATGAACGTCCCGATTTCTGGTATCTCAAAGTGTATTGCATCTACATGTTCGCCGGGCAGAAGATCAACCTTTTTATAACTGATAAAAAATTCACTTAGCGGCAGACTGCGTGTACTTTTTTCTTTTTTTAGTTTTAGTTCTGCATCAAGAACTAATAATAAATTTGTTGAATCGGCTATTGGAGAGGCGTTAACAATATTGCCGGTAATCGTTGCTTTATTGCGTATTGGTTCCGACCCGAATAGACTGAACCACTTACTCAACTTTGGAATGTGCTCTTTAATTATCTCCGATTTCATCAAGTCCGAAATTGTGGTCTCCCCTTTTATTACAATCGAAGCTTCTTCAATAAATATATTCTCAGATATTCCGTTACTCTTTTTTACATAAACTTCTTCATCAACAATGGTATCCCATCTTTGAACAAGGAGATCAGTTCCGCCTGAAACTATCGTGCCGCCGATGTAAGGTTGATCAGAACCGAAAGTAGTTAGTCCCTTGAGTAGTTTAGGTATCTCCGTAAAATATTGAGGTAGAAAACCCAACTCAATAAGATTTGAGATTTTATCTTCCCCCAAATTTGCTTTTTGAATTTCGGCAACAATATTTTCAACAACCCTAATAATTGAGGCATAACCTGTACAACGACAGATATTTCCGTCAATTGATGTAAGGGCTTCATCAACTGTAAAATTTGTATTCTGAAGTAACCAGCCGGTTAATGAGACGATGAACCCGGGGGTGCAAAATCCGCACTGCGATGCCCCCTGCTCAACAAATTCAAATTGAAGAGATGTAAGTTTATCCTTTAAATTAAATCCCTCAATTGTTACAATATGTTTCCCATCAACAGCAGCAATCGGAGTAAGGCAACTATTAACCGATTTATATTGAATTTCATCATCGACCAAATCTCCCACCAGCACTGTGCAAGCTCCGCAGTCACCTTCTCGGCATCCTTCTTTGGTTCCGGTTAAAAAATATCGTTCCCTGATAACATCCAGCAGTGCTTTTGCCGGATGCTCAATCGTTTCGACAATTTTATCATTAAGAATAAATTTTACCGGTTGTTTCATATATCCTACCTAACTTTATTGTGCTGCTATTTGAATTGGTTTTTCGTACCGGACTGCCTGAAGCTGAGCTGCAATTGAGAGAGCAATCTCATCAGCAGAGTCACCGCCGATTTTTAATCCTATAGGTGTATGGATTTTTGCCAATTCAATATTTCCGTCAGTTTCCAATTTAAGTTTCGCAAGCAATTCCGCTGCTTTCGATTTTGAGGCAATAACACCAATATATGAATAATTAATACTCCGCTTACAAATTGTTGCAAGAACTTCATAGTCGAATTTGTGACCGTGAGTTAGTGCAATAAAATAAGAGCCTTCAGCAGGTTCAAAATTTTTAACATACTCCAAGTAATCTGAGGTAATACACTCATCTGCTTCTGGATAATTGCTTTTCTCAGAAAATTCCGGACGGTTATCGATTAATATTTTATGATAGTCAAGCGGCTTCAAATAATAAAGCAGTGATTTTCCAACATGCCCGCCCCCGAATATATAAACTGACGGTCGCCGGTTATAAGTTTCAAAAAAAATCCAAACCTTGCCGTTGCACATCATCGGTACGACATTTTCATTGTCTTGTAATTTTGGATCGCTGCTTAGAGTGTATTCTTTTAGTCCCGATTCATTTTTTTTTAGTAAAGGAAGTGAATCAATTATTGTTTTGCCCCCAATTGCACCGCCGCCGACTGTTCCAAAAGCTTTACGTTAACTCTTAATTATCATTTTTATCCCAACTTTACCGGGAACTGTACCTGCCGTTTTTACTACGGAAGCACCAATCAATGATTGATTACATTTTTTTAACTCTAATACTTTTTC
>JAENZU010000301.1 GCA_016841125.1 Melioribacter sp.
AAAGAAAAATTAAAAAACCTCGGTCCGATCAATCTTTTATCCTATTCGGAATATGAAGAAGAAAAAGAGAGACTCGACTTTCTCCTTAAGCAACGCGATGATCTGATCGAATCGGAAAAAGACCTGGTCAAAACAATTCATCAGATTTATGAAAGTGCGCAGAAACTTTTTCAATTGACATTTGAAGAGATAAAAGAAAATTTCAAAAATATTTTTCGAACACTGTTCGATCCGGGTGACGAAGCCGATCTACTTATTCAGGAAGGTGTAGACCCGCTAGAAGCAAAGATTGAAATAATCGCCAAACCAAAAGGTAAACGTCCAACATCGATTGAACTTTTATCGGGTGGTGAAAAAACTTTAACCGCAACCGCTCTGCTGTTTGCAATTTATCTTGTTAAGCCAAGTCCGTTCTGCGTTCTTGATGAAGTTGATGCACCGCTGGACGATGCAAATGTTGACCGCTTTACGCGGCTGCTCAAAGAGTTCAGCAAGAACACTCAATTTATAATTGTAACTCATAATAAAAGAACGATGGAAGCCGCAGAAAATATGTACGGCGTTACAATGCAGGAAGAAGGTGTTTCAAAACTTGTCGGTGTGCAGTTTAATGAAGAAATTGACGCGGTAACAAATGCATAGTGAAAATAAAGTTTTCAAAATTTTTGTTGATTTCGACGGTACCATCACAAAAAAAGATGTCGGTGAAGCTATGTTCTTAGAGTTCGGCGATCCGGTAAAGGCAAAAGAGATAATTGACCGATGGATAAAAGCCGAAATATCATCGGTTCAAAGCTGGCAAGGACTCTGCGAAACCGTTAAGGATTTTAATCCGAAAAAATTCATGCAATTTTTGGATACTATTGAAATGGACGATTACTTTAAAGAATTCACAAAATATTGCAGCAATAATAATTATGAAATACGAATATTAAGCGACGGACTCGATTATTATATAAACGAAATACTCAAAAGGGAAAAGCTCGATCATATCAAAGCGTTTACAAATGTGCTTAATTTTACTAATGATGGAAATTTAGTTCCTCATTTTCCTCATACAGATGAAGAGTGTAAAAAATGCGCAAATTGCAAGCGCAACCACATACTTGAAAACAGCAGCGATAGTGACTATACGGTTTATATCGGTGACGGTTATTCAGATGCTTGTCCCGTTCAATATTGCGATTTCATCTTTGCGAAAGATTCGCTGCTGCGTTATTGTGAAATAAATAGAATATCATACTTCCCTTTTAATAATTTCAGCGATGTTATGAAACGGTTAGATGAACTGAGATCAAAAAAACGATTAAAGAAACGTCACCAGGCTGAACTAAAACGAAGAGAAGTTTACTTATTAGGATAAAAAATGAAAAATGATTTTGCATCATTAGTATTTAAATACAGAAGCTATTCGCCATCCCATTTTTGATAGTTATGCTGATATTTCAACAAGCTACATTGCTAAGTTTAGTACTTGGATTTGCTATGGCTCTTTTAGGAGAAGCATTCCGTCTTTGGGGTGTAATTTACGCCGGAAGCGAAACACTCACTACTGGTAATGTCGGCGGTACTTTTTTAGTAGTCTCCGGTGCGTTTGCCTATGTTCGAAACCCTCTTTATCTCGGAAACATTTTGCTTTATATGGGAATCGGGATCATGTCGATGGCGCTGTTTCCATATCTTCAAATTGCTGCATTGATTTTCTTTTATATTCAGTACAGAATAATTATTGCTGAAGAGGAAGCATATTTAGTTAGAACATTTAAACAAGAATACGAAAAGTATAGAAATAGTGTACCCCGTTTTATACCGCGTTTGACCGAATACAAAAATGATGAGATCAGTCAGCCGCCATTGAATATTTCGGCAGGTCTCAAATCTGAAAGAAGAACTCTGCAGGCTTTTTCTTCTGTAACCATAATTCTTATTGTGCTATACATATTTGAGCGAATTTGAAAGATAAAATTTTAATTATAGCCGGCGAAGCTTCGGGGGATATGCACGGAGCTCCGCTGATTAAAGAATTGAAAGCCGCGAATAAAGGTTTAATCGTTTATGGTATTGGCGGCGACCAAATGAAATCCGAAGGGATGCATTTAAGTTATCACATAAAGGATATGGCATTTTTAGGTTTTGCTGAAATTATTAAACATCTGCCGTTTATCAAAAAAGTACAGAGAGATTTGTTGAGTTTGGTTAAAAAAGAAAATATCGAGAAGGTTGTGTTAATAGATTACCCCGGCTTCAATTTAAATATTGCCAAAAAATTTAAGAAGCTGGGAATAAAGATTTACTATTATATTTCACCGCAGATCTGGGCTTGGGGTCAGCGGCGTGTAAATAAAATTCGTAAAAGAGTTGATAAAATGCTGGTGGTATTCCCTTTTGAAAAAGAATGGTATGCGGAAAGAAATGTGGATGTTGAATATGTCGGTCATCCATTAATTGAAAGAATAAATAATTATAAATTTCTTGAGAAAGCTGAACTGTTTGAAAACTTTCAATTAGATAAGTCAAAAGAAATACTCTTAATATTAGCCGGCAGCAGAAAACAGGAAATTGAAAGAATATTTCCTGAAACTATTAAAGCTGCCGCCGAAATTTGTAATCGTTTTAATATGCAGACCGTTGTTGCCTGTTCCGAAAATATTGATGAAAATACTTTTAACAATTTGTCTGATGAAAAATTTAGTGTGATTAGAGGAAAAACTTATGATTTGCTGAAGCATAGCAAATTCGGAATAATAAAATCAGGTACATCAACACTGGAAGCTGCACTGCTGGAATTACCTTTTATAGTTGTTTATTCAACAAGCGCTATAACTTATTTGATCGGTAAATCGCTAATAAAGCTGGATAAAATTGCGATGGCTAACATTATTGCCGGAAAACAAATTGTTGATGAACTTATTCAGGATCAAGTAAATAAAGAAACCATAGTTGAGACTTGTTCAAAATATTTATCCGATCCAAAATTATATTCTGAGTTGAAAGAAAAGCTTACAAAAATTAAACCGCTTCTCGGTAATGATGGTGCGTCCAAAAATGCCGCTAAAATTATTCTGCAGAATTGAATGAATTTGAAAGAAATAAAAAGAAGTGTTTTAAGATTTCTTGGAAATCATTTAATAAATTTTTTGGTACCTGTTCTTTGTAAAACTTTAAGATTTGAAGTTATCAATTTTGATGCTGTTTCTGAATTGGATAGCAAAGGTCAAAACTATGTAACGGCTTTCTGGCATAGTTCAATGTTGATTCCTTGGTATCTTCAAAGGGAAAGAAAATTTGCAGCCTTAGTAAGCCAAAGCAAAGACGGTGAGATTTTAACCCGCTTACTTCAAAAGTGGGACTATAAAGTTGCCAGAGGTTCAAGTAACATAGGCGGTAAAGAAGCATTGGAAATTTTAATTTCTTATGCCGAAACCGGATATAAAATTGCGGTTACACCGGATGGACCGAAGGGTCCACCGTACAAAATGAAAGCAGGAGCTGCAATCACTGCAAAGAAAGTAGGCATTCCACTTTTTTTATGCGCAGTTGGAATAAAAAATTACTGGGAACTAAATAGCTGGGATAGTTTTCAAATACCGAAATTTTTTACAACAGTTAAAGTAGTTTACTCTTCGCCAAAATTTATATCCCGCGAATTAAACTACGAAGAAACTTCAGCTAAAATTTTAGAACTGGAAAGTGAATTGAATTTAATGCAAAAGGAAGCGTCCAAATTTTGATTGATTTTTTTAGAATATTATTGTCGCCCGCGGTTATTGTTTATTACGCTGTGATTAAAATTCGGAATTATTTTTTCGACAGCGGAATTTTTAAGGCAACCTCCGTTAATGCTAAAGTAATTTCAGTAGGCAATCTAACGGTCGGAGGTTCCGGAAAAACCCCTGCAGTTATTTATACGACTAATTTGCTCAAAGAGCACGGAAAGACAGTCGGAATATTAAGCCGAGGTTACAGAAGAAACTCAAGCGGATATTTACTTGTATCTGATGGAACCGAGATTAAAACTACAGTTGATAGATGCGGGGACGAAATGTATCTGGTAACCGACGAATGCCAGGTTCCTTCCTGCGTATCTGAAAACCGTGTTAATGGTGCGAGAGAATTTTTGAAAGATGTGCACATTGAATCAATTGTACTTGACGATGCTTACCAACATAGATGGATAGAGCGCGATCTTGATATTTTGATGTTCGATCAGCGTTTCTTAAATAAAACAAATTCTATCGAACAAAACATGCTTCCGCTTGGTATAATGCGCGAACCCTTTAATTCTATAAGCAGAGCCGATGTTATTTTACTTAACCGGAAATTTGCACAGAAAACCGAATTACCGGATAAGCTGCGAAAATACTTCTCAGATAAAAAAATATTCCATACCTATTATGAAGTTGCAGGAATAATCGATCTCAAAACTCATCAGCACTTCAGCATGAGTGAATTTCGGGGACAAAAAAGTTTAATAGTTTGCGGCATAGCAAAACCGTATTCATTTTTGAACATACTAGAGCAGAACAAAATAGATTTCACAAATAAATTACTTTTTGCTGATCATAAGAATTATTCACATAAAGAAGTTCAAAAAATCAGAAAGAAATTTTACGAAACAAATGCATACTCTGTGCTTACAACACAGAAAGACGCTGTTAAACTTATAGACTATTCAACGGTACTCGACGATATTGATATTTATTACGTAAAAATAAATTTGGTAGTTGAAGAAAAAGAAGAATTTGAAAAAACAGTGTTATCAATTTTTAATTAATATAATTAAATAACTAATGGAGGAAAACTAATGGCTAAAGCAAAAACCCCAAAATATGTTTATTTCTTTGGCGGAAAAAAAGCTGATGGCAAAGCGGAAATGAAATCTCTCTTGGGAGGTAAAGGCGCTAATCTTGCAGAAATGGTAAATATCGGGCTTCCGGTTCCAGCCGGATTCACGATCACAACTGATGTCTGTACTTACTATTACGATCACAAAGAAACCTACCCGAAGGAATTAAAGAAACAGGTTCTCGACTCATTGAAAAAAGTTGAAAAAGAAATGGG
>JAENZU010000302.1 GCA_016841125.1 Melioribacter sp.
GTTGATGCGGTACCTCACGTTATATGTCAGGGATTCACAAAAGAGGAAACTGAAGATTTCTTAATTGAACTTCATTATCTCGGAATTGACAATGTGCTTGCAATTAGAGGGGATGAGAGCGGTTACAACAAACCGATAAAATTCGGCAGAAGCATAAATAGATACGCTTCTGATCTTGTTCAGCAAATATCCGGAATTAACCAAGGCAAATATTTGGAGGATACGCTTCTTAATGCCGAACCGATGGATTTTTGCGTTGGTATAGGCGGGTATCCCGAAAAACATTTTGAGGCCCCAAATCTCACACAGGATATTAAATACGCAAAAAGAAAAATTGAACTTGGTGCAAGCTATATTGTTACTCAAATGTTTTATGATAACAGTAAATACTTTGATTATGTAGAACAATGCCGGAAGGCAGGTATTGATGTTCCAATCATTCCGGGATTGAAAATTCTAACTTCGCAAAAACATACTACAAGTATACCTAAAAATTTTCATATTGATATTCCGGATGAATTAGCTAATGAAATTTCTTCGGCAAAACCAAAGCATGTATTGGAAATAGGTATGGAATGGACTTATAAGCAAGTTATTGAATTGCTTGATAAAAATGTTCCGGCAATACATTTTTATATTATGCAAAATTCAAAACCTATCAGAATGCTGATGGATAAACTAAAAATATAATTTTATGAAAAGTCTTAAAGTAAATCGTAAAATCAAGATCCCTGTAGCTAGAAAAAAGATGCGATGGGGAGTAGCCGGCTGCGGCAAATTTACCGAATACTCAATTTTACCGGCTCTTCACGAAATCAAGCGCAACAAAGTTACTGCGGTTTACAGCAGTTCAGCCGACCGCGCAAAGTTTATAGCCAATAAATTTATGATAGACAAAGCATTTGATGACTACGAAGAATTTTTAAAAAGTGATTTTGACGCTCTTTATATCGGCAGTAAAAATTCCGATCATTATCAGCAGGTCATAAAAGCTGCCAAAGCTGGCAAGCATATTCTTTGCGAAAAACCACTCTCAATGACTGCGGAAGAAGCTGAAGAAATGGTTAAAGTTTGTGAGGAAAATAAGGTTTGGCTTACCGTTAATTTTGCTCACCGGTTTCATCCAATTGTTGCAAAGGCGAAAGAGTTTCTAAATAAAGAAATGCTCGGTAAAATCGTTTCAATTTCCTGCCACTTTAACGCAGATTTTCCGCCGGATGACAATTTTCGATTTAAGAAAAAATTGAGCGGCGGCGGTGCACTTAGAGATCTCGGCTCGCATATGATTGATCTTCTTAGATATTTCGGCGGTGAGATAACAGAAATCAAAGGCTTTGTTGATAATGTGGTATATAATAGTGAAGTAGATGATGTTGCCAACGGAATTGTAAAATTTGAAAAAAGCGGTTACGGATATTGCAGCGTCGCCTTCAACACAAAAAGACCATTGAATAGAATCGAAATATTGGGTTACCGCGGCAGTTTGACAATTGAGAATTTGATTGGGAAAAAAAGCGGTTCTGCAAGACTAATAATTAATTTAGAAAAAGAAGCAAAAATAGCTTTTAGAAGAAGAGCCAATAAAATTAATTATGCGCTTAAAGCAATTCAAACTTCTTTTCTGAAAAATGAAGAACCTAATGTTACTGGTTACGATGGTCTGGTTAATATGAAATTGATTGAAAATTTAGAGAAGCAATGCGGCAGAGAATTGAATTAGCTGAAATATGCAATAGAGTTTATGATAAAGAATTTGTTGCCGGGTACGACGGTAATTTATCGGTTAAATTGGAAGGCTCTAATTATCTTGTAACACCTTCGGCAAAATGCAAAGGCGAGATCAGACCGGATGATTTGCTGGTTGTAGATATTAATGGCAGATTAATTGAGGGGAATACAAAACCATCTACTGAAATTAAAATTCATCTTTCTGCTTATCAGAAAAGGGAAGATGTAAATGCCGTAATTCATTGTCATCCTCCTTATGCTACGGCATTTGCTGCAATTGGGGAAGGATTTACGAGACCGGTATTTCCTGAAGTAATATTAACATTAGGAAAAGTTCCTTTGTGCAGGTATGCCACTCCTTCCACCGACGAAATGGTTTTGTCAATCGAAAAACATTTAGAATATGCCTGGGCTATGCTGCTTGAAAATCATGGCGCGGTAACTTTCGGTAAAGATCTTTCTGATGCATATTTCAAAATGGAAAAGTTGGAACATACTGCCAAAGTTATTGCAATCGCTCGTTCAATTGGCAGAGAGAAATCTTTACCGAATCTTAAAGTTAAAGAATTATACGATATTGCAGAAACCACATATAATATTAAAATAAACAAAAAAAACAGATTTGATTTTTAGGTCTTACCCCACTTAAAAAATATGCAAAATAAAAAATATAAAATCGCACTGCTGGTTGGAGGAGCTTCTCCGGAAAGACCGGTTTCAAAATCTTCATCAGCGGCAATTTATGATGCACTTACCAAACTTGGTTATCAGGTAAAATTGATTGATCCGGCTTATGGTAAAAATCAGCCGGATGAAGAGAAAGATTTTTTTGATGAACCGGATAAATATCATGTATCGAGCAAGAATTACATTGATGCAATTAATTCAAATTCACTTGATGATATCGATATAGTATTTATCGGACTGCACGGAAAGTGGGGTGAAGACGGCACTATTCAATCTCTGCTTGAATTAAAGGGGGTTTGCTACACAGGTGCGGGAGTATTGGCTAGTTCGCTCTCGATGGATAAGTCGATGTCCAAAATCATGTTTCAGCACTTTGATGTTCAAACTCCCCGCTGGTTTGTTGTTGACAGGTGCGACACAAACTATTTACTTGTTAAGAAAAAGATTAAAAAATTTTTCGGATTTCCCTGTATTGTTAAACCAAATGATCAAGGTTCAACAATTGGACTTACTATCTGCAGAGGAGAAATAGAAGTTGAAAAAGCCGTTCAGCTTGCATGTAAATATTCACAAACTATTTTAATTGAAGAATATATTCCCGGGCATGAAATATCTGTAGGTATTTTAGAAAGTTCTGCACTGCCTGTACTTGAAATTAAACCTAAAAATTATCTTTATGATTATGAGTGTAAATACACTGACGGAATGAGCGAGTACTTGGTGCCGGCAAATATTCCAACTCAAGTATCAACTCATCTTCAGCAGCAGGCCCTGCTTGCGTATAATTCTGTTGGCTGTAAATCTTACGGCAGAGTTGATTTTAGAGTTACCGACGATTGGAAAAGTTATTGCCTGGAAGTAAACACTTTACCCGGAATGACTAGCCACAGTTTGGTTCCTAAAATGGCTCAAGCAATTGGAATTAGTTTTGAAGAATTGGTAGATAGAATTGTTAAAAATTCGCTTAAATGAAAAACACAAAGAAAAGTAAACTTAGTTTGTATGTTTTTATCATCGTTTTGGCTGTAATTGCCTCATTCCTATTATTCAATGATTATGGACTACTGAAATATTTGAGATTGAAATCGGAAATAAATGAATTAAACTCAGACATTGAAAGATCTCAAAAGATCATTGACAGTCTGGGGATCGAAATTAAAGAACTGAATGAAAATGATTTGAAGATTGAGGAAGTTGCGAGAGAAAGGTACAATATGAAGCGCCCAAATGAAAAAGTTTTAAAAATTGAAGAAAAGTAATTCTTAATTGACAAATAAATTTGAGATACCGCAAATTCCTCTGGCAGAGAGGATTAGACCGAAGACGATCTATAAATTTCAAGGGCAGATGCATTTAGTGGGGGATGGCAAACCGATTAGAAAGATGATCGAAAATGATACGATAAGTTCATTTATTCTCTGGGGACCTCCCGGAACAGGTAAGACCACAATCGCAAAAATTATCTCCGAACAATCGAATTCTGATTTTTTTCAGTTAAATGCAGTTTCATCCGGCGTAAAGGATGTCCGTTCGATTATTGAAATTGCCAAACAGAATTTGGAACATCATAAGCGAACTATTCTTTTTATTGATGAGATTCACAGATTCAATAAAGCACAACAGGACGCACTATTGTCGAGTGTTGAATCGGGAGAGATGATTTTAATTGGAGCCACAACTGAAAACCCGTCTTTCGAGGTGATACCTGCTCTTAGAAGTCGTGTTAGAATTTATACACTAAGTGAACTGACGAAAACGGATCTTGAAAATATTTTATCGAATGCTCTTACCGACGACCCCTTTTTGCATTCACTCAATATAACCGAAATTGACCGGGACTTTCTTTTTTATATTTCCGGCGGTGATGCAAGAACATTATTTAATGTACTCGAAGCATGTGTGATTCACGAGATTGATAAAGAAAAAATATCAATCTCAAAAGATGTAATTGAAAATATTATACAGAAGAAAAATATTATTTACGATAAAGCGGGTGAAGAGCATTATAATATCATCTCAGCTTTTATTAAAAGTTTGCGAGGCAGCGACCCGGATGCAGCCCTGTATTGGATGGCGAGAATGCTCGAAGGTGGAGAAGATCCTAAATTTATTGCCAGAAGAATGCTCGTTCTCGCTTCCGAAGATATTGGCAATGCTATGCCTAATGCGCTTCTCATAGCAAATGCCGCATTCGAAGCAGTCAATAAAATAGGGATGCCCGAAGGGAGAATAATTTTATCGCAGTGTGCCGTTTATCTTGCATCATGCCCTAAAAGCAACGCGTCTTATTTGGCTATTGATAAAGCCTTTTCAGAAGTAAGAGACAATAATTTAATTCCGGTGCCGCTGCATTTACGCAATGCTCCTACAAAGCTAATGAAAGAATTGAAATATGGAAAAGAATACAAATACCCGCATGATTTTCCCGGTCACTTTATGCAGGATGATTATCTGCCGGATGGATTAAAGGGAAAGCAATTTTATTTGCCGAGTGAAATGGGTTTTGAAAAAAAAATTAAAGAAAGACTTTCTGAGTATTGGAAAGGAAAAAAGAAATATTAGAAAACTCGCGCAAAAACTTTTCCGGGCAATTGCTTTACCGCGCCCTTAAATTCCAGCGTTAATAAATTAGCTAAACAATCA
>JAENZU010000303.1 GCA_016841125.1 Melioribacter sp.
AAATATTTTCAAATGTTCCCTGATGAGGGAGCAAATTTAATTGAGAATTTTTCAATCGAAGAGATATACGGCTATTTAAAAACCCTTCCGTTGTCTAGTTTGATTCCTGTTTTCTCTTCAATTAATCCCGACGTAGCGGCGGAAGTTATCCCGAAAATTGATGATGAAAACTTGACCCAATTGTTTTCTGAAATAGATAGTGCATTGGCAGCGAGACTGCTTGCGCGATTGGAAAAAGAAAAGGCAATTAAAAAATTAGCACTACTGCCGCCCGGGCTTTCAAAACAAATTGAAGAATTAATGGAATATCCACCTGATACTGCAGGATATCTTATGGACGTAAAGGTAACTACCTTTCATCCGCAAAATAATGTTGGGGAGGTTTTAAAAAGACTACGAAATATTAAAAATAGAAGTATTCTTAACATCTTTGTAATCGATTTGGATGGTAATTTTCTTGGTTCAGTTCCGCTGCAGATTGTCGCCGTTTCCGAACCTAAAGAACAATTGAAAGATTTGATTCAAACTGATATACTAAGGATTGACGCCTTTGCTCCAAGAGAAGAAATAGTTGACCTGCTCGAAGAAAAAAAATTATTCAGCTTACCAGTAGTAGATGTTAACAATAAATTACTCGGGATAATTAGACACAACAAGTTAATGGAAACAGCAGCAGCAGATGCAAGTGAAGACGCCTTGGCTATGTTTGGTGCGGGCAGAGATGAAAGAGCACTTTCCAAAGTCTCGTTTGCTATTCGTAAACGATTACCATGGCTCGAAATTAATTTAGTTACTGCATTTCTTGCAGCCTCAGTTGTTGGTATGTTTGAAGATACAATTGCTAAGCTTACCGTTTTAGCAGTGTTTTTACCTGTTGTAGCAGGGCAATCCGGTAATACAGGTTCTCAGGCGCTTGCCGTAACAATAAGGGGATTGGCGTTGCGAGAGTTTAATACATCACAATGGTTTAAGGTAGCAAGAAAGGAAATTGGTGTGGGATTTGTCAACGGTGTTATTGTATCTTTCACAACTTCAATTGTTGTATTTTTCTGGGCTTCATCAATTGGTCTGGCTATTGTTATTGCGGTGTCAATGATATTTTCAATGGTAATCGCCGGGTTCTCCGGTGCGGTTATTCCGATAATTTTAAAATCGTTGGGGCAAGATCCTGCCCAATCTTCTTCAATTATTTTAACAACTGTTACAGACGTTGTAGGATTTTTAAGCTTTCTTGGATTAGCTACGATAATGTCTTCATTTCTCGGTATTGTTTAACTCAATTTTGTTAAAAAATAAATGGTTTAGCAAGTGGAAAATTTCTTTATTTGGTTTGCAATAGCATTTTGTTTGAGTCAATCTGCTATGTTCTCCGGGCTTAACCTTGCCTTTTTCAGTTTAACCCGTCTCAGGCTTGAAATTGAAGCTGAAACTTCATTGAAGGGCGCCGCCAAAAAAGTACTGGGTATGCGCAAAGACTCCAATTTTTTATTAACTACTATTCTCTGGGGCAATGTGGGAATAAATGTATTGTTAACATTACTCTCGGATTCCATTATGGCAGGGATTCTCTCATTCGGTTTTTCAACTTTTGTAATTACTTTATTTGGTGAAATTATTCCTCAAGCATATTTTTCCAGAAATGCTTTACGAATGGCTTCTTTATTGGCACCCGTTTTAAGGTTTTACCAATTCATTTTATATCCTGTAACAAAACCAAGCGCTCTTTTATTGGATTATTGGCTGGGAAAAGAATCGATTCAATTTTTTGCCGAGGAAAACATCAAGTTATTTATTAGAAAACATATAGAAGAAGTTGATAGTGAGATTGACCACATCGAAGGAACTGGCGCAATAAATTTCTTTTCTCTCGATGATCTGAACGTCACGCAGGAAGGTGAAGAAATTAATCCGGGCAGTATCATCAATTTAGATAGTAGGGACGGCAATTTAGTTTTCCCGGAATATAGTGCAAACATTAATGATGAGTTTATTCAAAAAATAAATAAATCTGATGAGAAATGGATAATTTTTACGGACGAAAATAATGAACCTAAATTAGTGTTGGATGCAGACGGATTCACTCGTTCGGAATTTTTTAGTAAACGTCATGAAGGCATAGAAAAATACTGCCATGTGCCGCTTATTATAAGAGATGAAAAAACAAATCTGGGTATACTAATTAAAAGCTTTAGGGATAAATCCCATATAGATTCGGATAGCCCTATTGAAAAGGATATTGTACTAATTTGGGGAATTGATACTAAAAGAATTATTACCGGAGCCGATATTCTTGGAAGATTACTGCAGGGTATTTAATCGCCCAGAAATTTTTAAAGGTTTGAATAGCAAAGCAGCTAGTTATTTGCTGGAAGTAAAAGTTGGGTATATGGGATATTCCGGAAGGAATTTTTACAATGATGAAATGGCGACTGTGCAATATTAATGCGTCATCAAATATTGTAATACCGTTAAAAATATAAAACTTATCGTATACTATAATTATGATCGATAATATATTGTAATATGATTATTATATCGATATATTAATCGTAAAACATATTTGGAGAACAAAATGACAACGGTAACAGTTTCACCAAAATATCAAGTTGTAATACCGAAAGAAATTAGAGAAAAACTGCAATTAAAACCCGGACAAAAATTACAAATCGTACAAATTGGAGATAGGATAGAATTTCTACTTCTCAAAGACATAAAAGAAGCTCGCGGTTTCTTGAAAGGAATGAATACTAATATTGAAAGAGAAGGGGATAGATTATGAATTTAGTCGACTCTTCCGGTTGGCTGGAATATTTAGCTGACGGGAAAAATGCAAAACTATTTGCTCCGGCAATTGAAATGACGAACGAATTGCTAGTTTCTACTCTCAATATTTATGAGATTTATAAGAAAATATTATTAGAGAAAGATGAAAATAGCGCAATCCAAGTAATTGGTTTAATGCAGCAAGCGAGAGTAATTGAAGTAGACTCTTTAATAGCAATTGAAGCAGCTAAGTTAAGTTATGAGCTAAAAATACCAATGGCAGATAGTATAATTTATACTACCGCAAAACTGAACAAAGCTATTGTTTGGACCCAAGATATTAATTTTAAAAAATTAGATGATGTAAAATACTTTAAAAAATAAAGCTGAGTCGTCTTCTGAATATATGTTTAAACTCACATATCGATACAGTTAGCTTTTGAGGCATTAAAATTCTGGCAACTTGCTTTTCGACTCTATCTGTTAGGTGGGAATTACTATTGCAGCGCTATAAAATGATTTTTGAATCATTTAAAAGTCTTGAGTCTCAATACTAAAATCTCACTATCTATTAATCAAGTTTTAGTGAAATTTTCAAGGCATTCTCAACACTTTGCAAAACTTCGGCACTCAAAGTTCCAAATTTATGTATTAGCCTTTTCTCTTTATCAATTGTTCTGATTTGTCCGCAATCGATATAACTTTCCTCTTTTAATCCGGCTTCTCCTTTTTTCAAAAAAATCATAATCGGAAGAGGTTTTGTGATTTCCTTTTTACTTGAAATGGGTGCGACAATTGTCACGGGACTAAATTTGTTTCCAATATCATTTTGAATTATTACTGCCGGTCTGGCTTTCCCAATTTCTTTTCCAACAATCGGGTCTAAATTAACTAAATAAACATCACCCCGCAGAAGAGGACTGATCATTCCAGTTTTATTCTTTATCTGCATAATCCCATCCTGCCTGTGATTTTAGATAATAATCATAATTGGCTTTATATCCGGCTTCTAATTCCTTTTCGGTTTTTTCTTTCTCAATCTGATCGATGTAATTTTGTAATGCATTTCGTGCGATATCACTAATAGTTAAATTAGTTAGTTTCGAAATTTTGTTAATCTTATCAGATAATTCGGATGTAACAAAAAAACTGAGCCGCTCTTTTTTATTCGGCGATTGGATTGAAGGCATATCTACTCCCAAATATTTTTATGCTAAGTATGTGTAAAATAATGTGTAAAATCAAGTGCAAACAATTGTGAGGATATGCGGTAAACTTTTAAGGTATAATTATGAAATGTATTTTTAGTTTGTTACAATAAGTTTCTTTAGTCTCAATACCTGAATCCTGATACTAAAATCTCTCTACTCAAATCTGACAAAAAAAAAGGACCCACTATAAAAGTGAATCCTTTAAGTAACTGCATGTCGATTAAATTAGGTTAAGACAAGGAAATTTTATTATATGTCGAACTCAAAAAAATATTTATTTGAACTTTAATTCACGTGTTACTTTGGTACCGAGAATATCTCTTAAATCACCTCTTTTAACTGCTGACTCCTGAATAGTCTTTTTGCTTCCGAAATTCTTTTTCTGAATTTCTTCCATCTTATCTCTGAGGTTATCGAAGACGGCCATATTTTTATATTCTACCATCAGCATTAAATCCCAATCATCAGGACTTACAGGGACTGACGAAAGAACTTTATACGATAAAACCGTACCATCTTTTTTAGCTTCGTCCATCACCTTGCGCCATCCGTTGTCAAGATTTGAGAGATAATCATCAAAATAAGCCTCAGTTGTGCGGACAAATGTGACATTCCAAACCGTTTCCTGTGTGTAAACACGATCTTGAGCATTTGTTTGAAATGATAAAAATAGAGCAATCGCCAAGATTGGCATTAAATAATTTTTAACTTTTAACATTATTAATCCTTTAATTTCTCATTTAGTTTTGTTTACTTTTTATTAATACTTATTTAGTAAAAGTTACTTCACGGTAAATTTCATCGGAGTGTTGTCCGGTGAAATATTTATCATATGCATCAAAATATGCATCACGTGCTTCTTCAGATGCCCATGCAGATTCAAAAAGTTCATTATTTTTTTCATATACTTTTTGAACGTCATCCCATGTTTTTACTTCAAGAATACTGATTACATCTCTATTATTATTTCCCCACCAATGCCTAACGGTTTTGTGACTTATAACGTAAGGATTTTTATCCCATACTTTCGTCTGATAAACGTGAGTTAGGGAATCAAATTCAGCCA
>JAENZU010000304.1 GCA_016841125.1 Melioribacter sp.
TTTATTATTTTGACCAATCATGGTAATTGAAAACATAATTAGTAAAATCACTAAATTGATTTTTGAATTATACATATTTCCCTTTCATTTTGTTTGATGCGATAATATAAAAAAGAAATTAGAATACCAATGGTCTTATTCAGAGCTTAAAAAATTATCAATTCTGTTACAACAATTTTTATTTTTTTCAGTCCAACTAGCATAACAATCTTTAGGAGAAATAATGTTTTCCCATTACTTGAAGATCACTCTCAGAAACATTGCCCGCCAAAAAGGATACGCATTTATTAATATTACCGGATTAGCTATTGGATTGGTTTGTGCAATTTTAATTTTTATTTGGATACGTGATGAAGTTAGCGTTGACAAGTTCCATGACAATGTTGAAAATTTATACAGGATTGAAGAAGACCAGGTCTACAGCGGGGAGATTTTTCATGTTGGGGTAACACCTTATCCCATCGCCCCGGTTTTAAGGGATGAAATACCTGAAATATTGGAAGCAAGCAGATTTGTAAATTTGGGTGAGACATTAATAAGATACGGTGATAAAGCCTTTGTTGAAGAAAGGCTGGCGGCAATTGATGCTTCATATTTTAAAATGTTCACTTTCCCCCTTATTACAGGTAGCCTTGAAGAGTTTGCTGAAAATAAACATTCTGTTATGTTGACTAAAGAAATTGCTCAAAAATATTTTGGAAATGAGAATCCAATCGGGAAAGTAATTAATATCGGGAATGAATATGATCTGAAGGTTGTTGGAGTATTAAAGAATTTTCCGGATAACTCCAGCTACAAGCTCAATGTTGCACTACCTTTCGAAATTGTAAAGGATATCGGGATGTACAATGAATCCTGGGGCAACAACTCAATATCAACGTTTGTTCAGCTTCAGCCGGGGAGTTCTGTTAAAGATGTTGATTCGAAAATGAATGTGATCTATAAATCCCATAACGAAGGCACCATAACGGAGCTCACACTTTTCCCTTATCAAGACATGAATCTTTACGGACATTTCGGGTACGGTGATTCAATAGGCTACATAAAGTATATTTACATTTTCGGCTCCGTTGCATTATTTATACTTCTTATTGCATGTATCAATTTTATGAATCTATCAACTGCGCGTTCCGCCAAAAGAGCAAAAGAAATCGGAATGAGAAAAGTAATAGGCGCATTAAGAGGCGGTTTGATAAGACAGTTCTTCGGTGAATCATTACTACTTTCATTTTTTGCGCTAATATTTGCTATCGGCATAGTTGCCTTGCTGATAAACCCCTTTAATGATATTACCGGAAAACATATCACTCTCGGTATTTTACTGGAAGGCGATTTAATTTTAGGATTGCTTGCCATAACATTGTTTACTGGAATTGTATCAGGATTTTATCCCGCACTTTTTCTATCGGGTTTCAGACCTGTTGCAGTATTAAAAGGGACAATGAATAAAGGAAGCAAAGGCACAGCATTCCGAAGAATCCTGGTTGTACTCCAATTTTCAATTTCCATAATTTTAATTTTAGGAACGATGGTTGTTTTCAAACAATTAGATTACATGAGGAACAAAGACCTCGGTTTCAATAAAGAACAGATAGTTTATATTTCGCTCAAGTCCAATCAGAGAGAAAAATATGACGTTTTGAAGAACGTATTTTTAAAACAGCAGGGTGTTATAAATGTTTCCGGTTCATCGGATAGACCGGCGTTATACGGCAGTAATTCGGGCGGTATTGAATGGGACGGCAAAGATGAGGAAAGCAACGTATTGGTTGGATTCTCTTCCATTGATTTTGATTATCTCGAAACACTCGGAATAGAGTTGAAAAGCGGGCGCTCTTTCTCAAAAGATTTTCCAGCCGATGTTGCATTCGCCGATTCAAACAGAGGTAACTTTATCATTAATGAGGCGCTTGAAAAAATTATCGGTGAAGGTTCTGCAATCGGCAAGCGAATGAATTTTGTTGGGGCTGAGGGACATATTGTCGGAGTGATGAAAAATTATCACTACTCCCGCGTAAGCAGCAGGATTGAGCCTCTTGCACTTATCGCATACACAGAAAACGTTAGAAATATAATTCTTAAAATATCTCCGGATGATATTCCCGGCACAATGGATAATATCGAAACCGCATGGAGTTCCGTCATTCCCAACTATCCATTTGAATACAAATTTTTGGATGAAGATTTTGACCGGATGTATCGCTCGGAAGAAAGGATGTTCAATATTCTAAAATATTTTGCGATAATGGCTATTATCATTGCATGTCTTGGTCTATTTGGACTAGCTTCATTCACTGCCGAGATGAGAACGAAAGAGATCGGCATTAGAAAAGTATTGGGAGCTACTGAAACTAATTTAACAATATTACTCTGCAAGGAATTTGCATTTCTAGTTTTGCTTGCAAACATCATTGCCATTCCGGTAGCATATTATTTATTAGGCGGCTGGCTCGAAGATTTTGCTTACAGAATTTCTTTAGAGTGGAGCTATTTTCTAATAGCAGCTTTAACTGCTTTATTAATTGCTGTCCTCACCGTTAGTTATCAGGCAATTAAAGCGGCGCTTGCTAACCCAATAAAATCTTTGAGATATGAATAAATTTTAACTGGGTCGATTGATTTTATTTCAGTCGGCTCTTTAATTCCAAAGTAAGAATTATCATTTAAATTTTTTATTTGTCAGCTTTTCAACTTTTTCAATTTTACTTTTCATTCTGCTTTCGTTTCCTGCCCGGTAATCCATCTTTAAACTCATGCTTATTCTGTTGCAATCTTTTTTCATGATCTTAAAGCAGCCGCCGACAACCTTCATAACTTCATCCCACTCACCTTCAAGCACAGTTCCCATCGGAGTTAATTGGTAGGTTACCCCCGATTCAGAAATATGATTTAAAATTTCGGCAACATATTTACTCAAGCTTTCGCCTTTATCCATCGGACTCATACTAAATTCTAACAAAACCATTTTGATTTCCTTTAATTAATGTAGTCTAAGTATTCCTCTAAAAATTCGATGCCCCATTCAGTTTCGGCAGAGATCCAAAAAAGAACATTACTGTGACTGAACACATAATGCGATTGCCCCATCCCGAATGTTCTATAAATACTTTTTCCATTTACAATTAACTTTTCACCATTAATAAAAACCGAATTTTGCGGAGATATTTTTTCCGTCATTTTAATTTCATCTTTCTTTGCATCTTCTTCGGAAGCATAATATGTTATGTAAATTATCGCCTTCCCTTTTTCCCCAGTGTAGAAGCCAATTTCATTATCTGTCTCGGTAACATTCTGAAAATGAAGCTGGTTCACGAAATCTTTTGCACTCTCGCCCATTAATTTCTTACTTAGTGTAAGCCCATAAAAGGTTTGAGGCAAATATTCAATTTTAGCCGAACAAAAATAAAGAAAAACTGCGACGGCAAGTAAAGAATAATTTATATGATTTTTCATTTTACTTTTTTGTAAAGTTGATTGATCTGATAATGGAAATAAAATAAATAATATGCGCGAATAAAATCAATAAGCAATATGCACTAATTGAAAATTCTGAATGGCTCTACCTACTATTAGTACGTTTGTCGCTATTTTAAAAGCAGCATCTTTTTCGTATCGCTGAATTCACCGACTCTTAATTGGTAATAATAAACTCCGCTCGGTAATCCGCTGCCATTAAACTCGATTTCATATTTTCCCGGATTCTGCCATTCGTTCACAAGAATTGAAACTTGATTGCCGAGTATATCGTAGACTGAGAGGGAAACAAAAAACCCCTCCCTGACTCCCTCCCCTTGGTAAGGGGAGGGACGGGGTGGGGTCTGTACGGCAAATTTTATTTTGGTGGTTGGGTTAAACGGATTGGGGTAATTCTGCAGCAGTTTGAATTCACTAGGTGAAATTTCATTTGATGCAGCAGAAGTAATGCCTTCATTATCTGTGTGCAGAATTAAACCGCTATTCCAATTTCCGCCGCTAATATACCAACAATCATCTAACGGCATTTCAATTGCAAATAGAATAAATCCGGTCAAATCTTCGGGGAGCGTTTGGTTAATCCAATTTTCTCCCCCGTCGCTGGTTTTATAAACCATTGGCAATCGATCAATATTTGAACCGGTTATAATTCCGGTTTGTGTTTCCCGAACAAATCCGACCGCATCAATAAATGTGATATCAGGAATACTGCTCAATTTACGCCAGCTAAAACCTCTATCAACCGATTGATAAATAACACCTGCGGGAGCCTTTGAGACTCCAACCGCATAAGCAGTTTCATCGTTAGTATAAAATACATCGGTAAAATTATCAACATCAGGAAATTCACTCATATTCCAAGTTTCTCCTCCGTCGGCGGTATTATAAATAACTCCGTTTGAGGCTAAAGTAGTATCGGTTTTCCAGCCGATTCCGATTCCGGTATTTAAACAAGTAAATTTTATCTTCCTCAAAAACAAAGAAGTATCGGGGCGAATTTGTGTGACCCAGTTCTCACCGCCATCGCTGGTTTTATAAATTCCGGTGCCGCCGAAATTTTCGCTGTCCCCTAGTACGTATCCAATATTATCATTTGTAAAAGATGCCGAAATAACAAACTTGATCTCCTTTGGAAGAGATTCTTTTATTTTCCACTGAATTCCTCCGTCGGTTGATGTTAGAAACATGCCGGTGTATGATTCATCAGCAGATTGAGCCGATCCTTCAAAAAATCTTTTCAATCCGCTATTTTTTTTGAGAAGCGCATTTAATCTATTGACCTCTGCTTTATTTGGTTTGCCTGCAGTGTTAAAGGCGCCGAACGCATAAGCTGTATTTTGATCGAACAATTGGAGATTAACTACACTTCTAACACTATCGGGTAACTGAGATAAGAACCAATCGCTGCCTCCATTGGTCGAATAAATTATTCTCCCTTCAAAAGATTCGGTAATTTTCCATCCGCCGGCAATCCCGCTGCTGCTGTCAATAAAATCTATAGTCAATATCATCCCGATATCCGCCGGGAGCGTTTGTCTTTCCCATTGAGAAAAGGTTTGTGACATA
>JAENZU010000305.1 GCA_016841125.1 Melioribacter sp.
CAGGCTGATATTAAACTGGATATTAATATAAATCCCAGTACCATTGCTGCAATTCTTAACGATGTAATCGAAATGCTGAACCGGCATGGAATTTATAAACTGCTGATTTTCAACAGTCACGGCGGCAACGATTTCAAACCAATATTGAGAGAACTCGGATTGAAGTTCCCCAAAATGTTTTTGAGTTTCTGCAATTGGTTTACTTCCTTCAATAAAAAAGATTATTTCGATAATGACGGAGATCATGCCGATGAAATGGAAACAAGCCTGATGCTCTATCTGAAACCGGAACTTGTTTTACCTTTAGATGAAGCAGGAACAGGGGATGAACGGAAAATAAAAATTAAAGGAATTAGAGAAGGGTGGGCGTGGACCGAAAGAAAATGGTCGCAGGTTACCAACGATACAGGGATCGGCAATCCCCAAAAAGCTAACGCCGAAAAAGGGGAAAAGTATTTTAATGATGTTGTAAATAAGATGGCAGATTTGTTTATTGAAATTGCTAATGCAGATTTGAATAATTTATATGAATAGAAATTATGTTTGACTACCAGAAAAGTAACAGATTTTTTGCGCAGGCTCCCGGCGAAACCGAAGAGTTTTGTGAAGAGGAGTTGGCTGAACTTGGTGCGACTGAAACTCAGAAAGTTTACCGCGGAGTTTATTTCAACGCAGATAAAGAAACCCTTTACAAAATTAATTACACAAGCCGGTTAATCTCGCGTGTGTTGGCGCCACTGATCAACTATCCATGCTACGGTACAAATGATCTAATGAAGATCGCCAAAAAAGTTGCCTGGGAAGAAATTTTTTCAATTGACCAAACCTTTGCGATCACATCTGCGGTAACAAACAGCAAGATTACAAATTCACTTTATGCGGCTCAATGCTTGAAGGACGGAATTGCAGATTACTTTAGAGCTAAGTTTGGAAAACGTCCTTCGGTTAATGTATCAAATCCCGATGTGAGATTTCATTTGTTTATCGAAAAAGGGAAAGCAATTGTAAGTTTGGATACTTCAGGAGAATCGCTTCATAAAAGGGGATACCGCTTGAAAGCCGGTGAAGCTCCGATGCAGGAATCTCTCGCCGCCGCAATTATCCGGATAAGTACATGGAACGGGGAAACTCCGCTTTGGGACTGCATGTGCGGGTCGGGCACAATTCTGTGCGAAGCTTTAATGCATTACTGCAGAATACCTGCCCAAAAACTGCGCGAAAATTTCGGTTTGTTTTATCTGCCCGATTTCGATAAATCAATTTGGCAAAAAGTAAAAGAGCAATTTGATTTGTTGATGCGCCCATTACCGAAAGGATTAATTATCGGAAGCGATAAATCACAACGTGCAATTGAGGTTGCAAAAGAAAATCTATCGCGCCTCCCGTTCGGAGATGCTGTTGAAATAAATTGTCACCCATTTCAGCATGTTGATAAATTTGAAGACGGCACAATCATTACAAATCCGCCTTATGGAATACGACTTAGCAATACAGAGGAAGTAAAAATTCTCTTTAAAGAATTGGGGGATTTTTTGAAAACAAGCTGCAACGGCACATCTGCATTCATTTATTCCGGGGATCCGGCGTTGCGGAAATCGATTGGACTAAGAACCTCAAGACGAATCCCATTGGTTAACGGAAAACTTAAAGGTGTGCTTTTTCAAATCGATAGCTATAAGGGGAGTAAAAAAAGTAAATATAATTCTGAAAGTTGAATATTTTATAGCTTTCAAAAATTAGTGTATCAGTTTTAGCTCATCCGTTAGTATAAAAATTACCGTGTAATTATTTTCAAGTATCTCCTCTAATCAAAATAGGTAAGAGTATCTTATGAAAATAATTCCCCAATAAATATAAACCGTTACGCCGGAGGCGCACAAGTAAAACGGTTGTAGTACTTTTTAAGTTGTTTTTAATAACCCACGACTTAAGTCGTGGGTTAATGAAAATAAAAAATAAAATTTGATTTAACCGTTTTAATTCCTACTACAAATTTTTTTGCGGTCTCGGCGCAGTCACCGCGCCCTCTGCGTGAAAAGCTTTGACGCAATGTTCGCTAACTAAGAATTTAATTGTAGCTCCGTTTTCATCATTGGGTTGCTTTACTAAGTCAAGAAGAATTATTCAATCCAGAAAGGCTACTAAGTCTGAAAGTAAGAATTATAGCGAGGTAAAATAAAATGAAAAAAGAATATGATTTCTCAAAATCCATAAAAAATCCATACATAAAAAAGCTTAAGAAACAAATATCTATCAGGATTGAAACGGAGACTGTCGAATACTTTAAGAAGCTTGCATCGGAGACAGGAATTCCTTATCAGAATTTGATGGATATGTATTTACGCGATTGCGCCCAGAAAAATATGAGACCAAACATTCAATGGCAATGACGAAATTTTTAAGTGTATTATTGTTTAGCGAGAGCCACTTTCAATTCCTCAAGCTCAGCCCATCTGTCGTATAGCTGCTTTACCTTTTGTTTAGCTTGATTTAATTGATCATTTAACGCGTTAGTTTTTTCCGCATATTTTTCATAGAAATCGGGTGAAGTGAAAATACTTTCAATTTTTTCGACTTCCTTTTCGGCATCAATAATTTTCCCCTCGATCTGCTCTAATTCCAAGGCGTCTTTGTAACTTAATTTTTTCCGTTTTGGTTTTGGACGCGTATCCTGCTTTTGTGCTTTTGGTTTTTCTTCATTAATGTTTTCATTCCGAAGATTCTTTTTCTCGACATAATAATCATAGTCGCCTTCACTGTAGTATATCTCGCCATTTTCTTCAAATGCCAATATACCGTCACAAACACGATTTAAAAAATAGCGGTCGTGACTAACAACAATCGCACAGCCTTCAAAACCAATAAGCGCTTCTTCGAGAATTCGTAAAGTTGAGAGATCGAGATCGTTTGTAGGCTCATCGAGCATTAGAAAATTACCGCCGCTGCTTAAAATTTTTGCAAGTGTTAGTCTGCTTTTTTCGCCCCCCGATAATCTGCCTACTATAGTGTTTATTCTTTCATCGGTAAATAAAAATCTTTTTAAGTAAGTGTAAATTGAAATTTGCTGTTTGCCGAAAAGGATCGTGTCTCCGCCTTCACCGATAGCTTCAACAACAGTTTCATTATCGTTTAAAATTAATCTGGATTGATCAACGTAATTGAATTTTGTTGTCTCACCGATTTCAATTTTCCCGGAAGTGGGGGAAACCGCACCCAATAGAATTTTGAGCAGAGTGGTTTTACCGGTTCCGTTTCTGCCGACCACACCAAGATTTTTTCCCGGCTCGAAATTAAAATTAAAATGCTGGAATAAAACTTTGTCTTTATACTGCATCCCTAAGTTTTTTAGTTCAACAACTTTTTTACCAAGTCTTTCCGCGGGAGGAATTATTAGATCTACATCGAGTTCAGTTTCCAAATTACTTTGATCTGCAATCTCGTAAAATTTATCGATACGGCTTTTAGCTTTTGTTCTCCGCGCTTTGGGACCCCGGCTTATCCAGTCAAGTTCGCGTCTTAAAAAATTCTGCCTTTTTCTTTCTTCTGCCTCTTGTACTCTTTGCCTCTCAGATTTGTTGATCAAATAATCAGTGTAATTCCCTTGATGAGAAAGAAAAGTTCCCAAAGAGAGCTCAACAATCCGGTTCGCAATCCTATCCAGAAAGTAGCGGTCGTGAGTAACAAAAATGCAGGTGCCGCTGTAATATGAGAGAAAATTTTCAATCCACTCAATTGATTGTGTATCGAGATGATTTGTCGGTTCGTCAAGTATTAATAGATCAGGGTTGGAGATAAGCGCTCGGCACAATGCCACACGTCTTTTCTCGCCGCCGGAAAGAAGGTTTACCACTCTGTTTTTATCCGGGGCTCCCAAAGTTTTTATTAAGTGATCAATTCGTTTTTCGATATTCCATGAATCAAGGCGGTTTATCTTTTCCTCAAGCGCTTGTCTGTTTGGGGAGTCGAAGGGCATCTGCTCGTACTTTCTTACAAGTGCAAGCTCGTTTTCTGCACCGACTAAAATATTATCCCAGACTGACTCATGTTCTGCAAGTGTAAAATCTTGAGATAAATAACTTATAGTGAGATCTTTCTTTTTAGTCACCTCGCCGGAATCCGGATGCATTAAACCTGTAATAATTTTTAGGAAAGTTGATTTACCGGCACCGTTTCTACCTATCAATCCAATGCGGTCTCCTTCGTGCACGCTCAATGAAGCTTTATCTAAAATTATCTGCTCACCGAAATGAACTTCTAATTCTTTTGCTGTTAATATTACTTCTGTTACTTTTTCCGGCATATTCCTTTTTTGGATAACTCGTATTCTTGAACTTACAAATATAAATCATTTGGGCTAACTACCGCGAATCAATTAAGAAATTAAATTGATAATTTATTGTCCATAATCGTTATATATTATAAATGAAAATTCATCCTATTTGATTTGTGTTTCCGGGAAGGATTTTGATTTAAGAAAATTCTTGAATTTACAAGGAGTTCGAATGGCAAAGGTGTTAAGCATATCCGGTATGTTGGTTGGAGCAATTGGAATCTTTTTGGGCTTTTATTATTTAGACGAAAATGTAAATCAATCAATTCAGATTGTAACTTTAACAACTGTAGGTCTTGCGGGAGTAATTGCATTTGTTCGGCACGTAATATTTTATAAACAGGATATGAAAAGATTGGGGTGGGAAACAGACAGACCCGATTGGATGTTCGAGGTCGGGTTTGCAAATCTTGCATTTGGTTTCATGGGAATAATCTCAGTTTTGCTAAAATTAAATATCGAATTACTTTCAATAATTATTTTGGGATACGCACTTTACTTACTTCAAGCTGCAATACTACATGCTTACAGGTATTTTACTGATGAGAATAAATCCCCCTCACGATTATGGAGAAGTGTTATCGCAACTCTGCTATATGTAATAATGATGACTTACTTTGGGGTTTACGCATTTTAGTTGATTTAGCGATTTTAATAAGAAGAGGCTGTCTCAAAAGTCAAGAAAAGCAAATCTGTCAT
>JAENZU010000306.1 GCA_016841125.1 Melioribacter sp.
AATTAGTGCTCCTTAAATAGTATTGGTGAATCTTCAATCGCATTATTCTTTCATCATCGAAGTGCTGATGTAAGCAAGCAGTTCTTTTCTTGTATGATCATCCTGAAATTTTCCGCTGAACTCTGAAGTGACTGTGGAGCTCGAATTATCTTTAATACCTCTTGAATGCACACAAAAATGTTTGGCTTCAATTATTACAGCTACATCTTCAGTACCTAAAACTTCTTTCAGTTCATTTAGTATTTGCTTGTTCATTCTTTCCTGTACTTGCGGTCTGCGTGCAAAATAATCAACAATTCTATTCATTTTTGAAAGTCCAATTACGTGACCGTTCGGAATGTAGGCAACGTGTGCATTTCCTATTATCGGCACAAAGTGATGTTCGCATGTTGAAGTAACGTTAATGTTTTTTTCAACAACCATCCCTTTGTATTTATATTTATTTTCGAATGAACGGGCGATTGGTTTATTTTCCGGTTTCAGACCGTTAAATATTTCATTTACATACATTTTGGCTACACGTTTCGGTGTTCCGCTCAGGCTGTCGTCATTTAGATCTAATCCGAGAGTAATCATTATCTGCCCGAAAAGATCTTCTATAATCTCTACTTTCGTGTCATCATCCAAATTGAATGCATCTTCACGCAAAGGAGTTTCGAGAGCTGTGGCAACGTGTTCGTCGCCCATTTCATCAATTAATTTTTCATCTATTTGGTTTTTCATTTTTCTTCCGATTTTATTGATTCCGAAGATTAAACACATAATTATTAAATAAAATTCCAAAAATATTTTTAATAATTTATATGGATTTTACATTCAATATTTATATTTTAAAGCAGTGTTGTGATAAATTTGTGCGGGTAAGAATGAACGTTTTTAAGCTTGAACAGTATCGCGAAGATCTGATTATAGAGCTTGCCGAATCAACGTCAATTTCCAAAAATGTAAACTGTATTTACAATTTTTTTGAATTTGCGCTTAAAGAATCCGCGAAAATTCCGATTGAATCTTTCATTTTGGAATTCATCGAGGAATATGCTTCATTTTTGAGCTCATTCCAAGTTTTCGGAAGCCCTCCCGAATATTCGGAAAAATTAATTATTCAAATAGATCAGCTTTTGGAATTAAATTTTAACTTACCTCCCCGTTCAAAATTAGTAATAGAAAAAGAAAGATTATCGGCAGAAATAGATCAACTTTACAAAGTTTTATCCGATGATTTCAGTGAAGTCTATTTTGACAAATCATCTTTCCCTGTTCTTGAAGCCGGTATAACAAACAGAACCGGTTTTCTGGAAACTATCACCGTTCACTTGAAACCATCAGTTGTTAGAGATTTTATCATTATACCTAGCAGTCAATCAATCGAAGAAAGACTTAAAAAACAAGTTGAAGATTCATGGGAACTTGCAAAAAATTACTGCAGCCAGTTTGTAAATATCGGTAGTGATGAACATCATATTATTATTCAATTTGACCGGAGAGTCGGGGAATACACAGGTAATTCCCTTGGGGTAGCAATATGCGTTAGTTTCATCGAGGCTATACAAGATTATTATAATTCCCCAATGATGATCAAGAATGCCGAATTTTCAACCTACACCGGTTCAATTGATCGTGATGGAATAGTTCATCCCGTTTCGGAAAAAATCATTCAGCAAAAAACCAACATAGTTTTCTTTTCGCACGTTAAATCTTTTGCACTGCCAAAGGAAGATTTACCCTTTGCAGAAAGACAAATTCAAAGAAACCTTGAACGCTATCCAAGCAGATCGATTAAATTAGTCCCTGTGGAAAATTTAGATTCGCTTTTGATACGGAGAGATTTAATTGAAATCCAAAAGCAGGGGTGGTTAAAAAGAAGTACTAAACTAGTTAAAAAAAACAAATCTATATTTGCAGCGCTAGTATTGATTCCGTTTCTTCTTCACTTCTTTTCAATAATAGCAGTTGATGATAATCCATGGGTTGTGCGGTTTGACCAAAATACCGCAAGTATTGTAAATAAAAACGGTGATGTTTTGTGGACTAAAAAGATGAAGGTGGAATTTAGTAATGCTTTATCTAGATCCACTTACAATAAATTTCGAATTATTTCCGATGTAGATAGTGATGGGAAGAATGAGGTTATTCTTTGCTACGAAGATTTGAATAACACTGAATATCAAGATGAAGATGGAAGAATAGCATGCTTCGATAAAGAAGGGAATCTAATTTGGAGGTATATTTTTAAGGATAAAATCGAGACAAATAAGGATAAGATTACAAATAATTTTTTGATCCATTTGGGAAATTTGGTTGAAACTTTGGACAAAAGGCTAATTCTAATTGCTGCACATGCACCTCTTTACCCTTCTGCAATTTTTCAACTAAATTTATTAAACGGTGAAAGATTAGAGGGAACACTTTGGAATCCCGGACATATTGATGGGGAAACATTTATTGATGATCTCGACGATGACGGGAAGCTGGAATTCTTCACGTCTGGGATTAATAATGCTTATAATTCTGTTGTATTTTTCGCACTGGAAATTGATAATATTAGAGGTATTACACCTGCGACTGAGCCTTATAAATTTAAAGGTTTTGATATTGGTAATTTTGATTATTATATAATATTCCCCAAAACTGACTATGCTAAAGCCTATAATTATAGATATAACAAAGTTTTCTTAAATGATGGGTTTTACAATTCGAGGGAAAAACTGGTAATAATTCGTACAATGGAAGAAATTTATGAACAAAACTTAATTATGGGTATTAATTATTTCTTCAAACCTCTTATTTCAGAAATCGAAATTGAGCCAGACGATACTTTCTCAATGAAACGGGATTCACTAGTTAAGGCCAGGATTCTGCAACCGCCACTAACAGACACAAAGGAATACAGAGAAATCTTAATGAACCAGATTAGATTTTGGAATGGGCAGAGTTTTGTTTCTAATGATCAATTAAATTCAAATTGATCAATTATCCGAAGTTGCCTCTTTAAGAAAATCCAGCAGTTCGAACATATCATTATTTTTATCGAAATATTGAGTTGCCCCGTATTTAAGGGCAGTTTGCTTATACAGATCATCACCATAATTGCTTAGAACTATAATATTCTCTATTTCATCTGTATTGATAATTTTCAAAATATCAATGGCGGTGCCGTCTTTTAATTGAAAATCTAAAATTAATAACTCCGGTTTCTCCTGTTTAATTAGCTCAATGCCATCTTTCACTCCATCGGCAGTTGCTTTAATTTCGATCTGCCCGATATCAAAAAGTAATCTTTTCAAGCTTTCCCGAAATATCTCGGAATCATCAACATGTACAATTTTCATTAATAATCCATTGAATAAAAGTTTCTTTTTCCCAAATATAGTATTTTCAACCCTCCTTGTCTGTAGTATAAATGTTGATTTTTCCTGTAGTATTAATACTACAAATCCGTGCAATTAAGTATACTTTTTATATTTACCAAGCAATTTCCAAATAAATCTATGGAATTTGTTGAATGATTCAACCGGTTCTAAATACATTAGCAGACACGAGTTACTTACATAATTCAATTTCTTTTCTTTGCAGTAATTTATTACGGTTTGATCGGATGAACCTTGCTGCAGCCAAATATTTTTAATCCCCGCTTCTTCGGCTTCCTTAACCGCAATTAAGGATTTCTCAGGTGGAACATTTAATACTATCCCCTCAATCTTATCTTTTACTTCTGAAATAGTTCGGTAACATTTTTCATTTTCAAGTTCTTCCGCTTCGGGGTGAATAGGATAAACTTTGAGTCCCTTCTTTTTCATTTCCCTAAAAAGAGTATTGCCGAATTTCTTTGGATTGCGCGATACCCCAATTATTCCGAAACCGTTGCTTTGCAAAACTATTTGAAGATTTGAATCACGCATATTTTTTCCATAAAAATATTTATACAAAAATTAATTTATAAAATTGATAATCACAATAAATTCCATCTAAATTTTTAGACCGTTAAAATAAACACTCAATTGGTCTGAAGCATTATTGATAAATTCCAAATTCAATGAAGGCAAATTTCCTATATATTGTTTATATTCACCCTAAATTTAGTATTCCTTAATGAACAACTAATAATTATTTGATAATTGTTCGACAAGTTTTCTTTTTAATAAATAGTATTTTTTTAGAATAAAATTTTATTAAAAATCAAAATCCAAACAGGGAATTGCATTTGATGAAATGGTCAACAGAAATGGGGGCTCTATGATAAACATTATGATTGCGGACGATCATATTTTGATTAGAGAAGGACTCAAAAAACTATGTGAAATGGAAGCTGATCTCAACGTTGTATGCGATACAGATGACCCGTATAAAGTAACCGAAATGATTATTAAAAATGATTTGGACTTACTGCTGTTGGATTTAAACCTTCCCGGCAAAAGCGGTTTGGAAGTTTTAAAGGAAATTAAAATAATAAAACCTGAATTGAAGGTCTTAATTTTAAGCGTTCACCCTGAGGAGAGGTATGCAATGCGTACTCTTAAATCGGGTGCCTCCGGATATATTTCTAAGGATTGCGCCCCACAAGATCTGCTTTACGCAATCAGGCAAATTGCACAAGGCAAAAAATATATTAGTGCCGGATTGGCTGAACAACTAGCGCTGGACCTCGGTTCGGAAAGAACACCAAAAAATCACGAACTTCTTTCGGATAGAGAGTTTCAAGTATTAAGGCTTATTTCAGAGGGAAAAAGTCAACATGAGATTAGCGATATTCTTTTAATCGGTGTCAGTACGGTAAATACTTATCGAAGCAGAATATTAGAAAAGTTAAATTTGAAATCGAATGCCGACATAATTTATTACGCAATCGAAAACAAACTTGTTGATTGAGACCAAAGATGTTCCGGAACTTCAGATATCACCAAATTATTAAACATGATTTTAAATTTTCATTCAGTTTAAATTAAAGTGATGATGCATCAAAAATAAATTCTTTCTTCTATACCCATTTCAAAATCTATTTCCCATTCTTTCAATATTCA
>JAENZU010000307.1 GCA_016841125.1 Melioribacter sp.
CCATTTCTTTTTGAATTCGGACCAACTGACCGCGAACTTCAGGGATAGCCGAAACTTCGCTTACGCTGCCGTTTACTTCTGGTGAACGGATGAATTTTGTAAAATCTTCTCCGTTTACAAAAACCTGTGTTTCTCCATTTTCAAATTTCAGTTTTACGTCAATTCCAAGTACTAAGTTGATTGTAGCAGAAAGATCGCCAAGAGCTTTCTCACGCAAAATGAGGTAAGTAATTGCTCTGTACATCGCTCCGGTATCCATGTAGAGATACCCTAATCTATCAGCAACTCGCTTTGCAGCGGTAGATTTACCGGAACCGGCAGGCCCGTCTATTGCAATAATAATATTTTTCATCATAGCCGGTAAATTTAACAAATATAATGTTTTATAGCAATAATTTTTAACAGCGCAAATTAAAATTCAGCATTAATAATGAATGATTTTCGATACAAAATATTGGAATTTCAAACTGAGGAATTATGAAAGATTTGAAATTTAATACTTGAGAATTGAAGTATGAATTCAAAGAGGAAAAGTAAAAATTGAATAAGCCTAATTCTCTCTTTTTACAATCATCAAAGTGATGTCGTCACTCTGAGGGTGTCCGGCTGAATGTTCAAGAACTTTATTATAAATATTCTCTAAAATTTCTTTTGTGCTCAAGTCCTTATTTTTAAATAAAATCGCAACCATATTGTCAAACCCAAATTCTTTTTCGTCGGCATTCATTGCTTCAGTAACACCATCGCTGTATATTAAAAGTATTTCACCAACTTCTAACTCAACGGTGGATTTTCCATATTCAACTTCTTCAATCGCTCCGATAAGCATCCCTGTCGGATCCAGCCCGCCCGTATCACCATTATTTCTAATTATTACCGGTCTATCGTGACCGCCGTTACAATACTCTACTATGTGAGTTTGAGGATCGAGAACGCCATAAAAAAGTGTTGCAAATTTATTTGATTCGGTGGTTTTGAACAGCAGTCTATTGGTAATCTCAACACATTTTGCACAGTCTAACTGAACAAGCGAAGTGCTTCTAATTGCGGCTTGAATATTCGACATCAATCTTGCGGCAGGAATTCCTTTACCGGAAATATCCCCAACACAAAATCCGAGTTTACCGCTTTTAAAATTAATGAAATCGAAATAATCTCCGCCAACATCTGTTGCGGGAATCGACATTCCGCGAATTGAATAATTTGGAATTTCAGGATTACTCTTTGGCAGCAGATTCAATTGAATTTGCTTTGCAAGCCGCATCTCTTCACGTAAACTGAGATACATTTTTTCTTCTTCATATAACCTGGCATTTTCAATAATCTGAGCTGATTGTGCCGCTATTATCGTCAGCAGTCTTTTATCCTGTTCAACAAACTGCTCATTATTTTTTTTATTAAAGATAGTAAGCAGGCCTGTCAGTTTACCTTTAACCAGCATCGGTGCGCTTAACAGAGAATTAAACGGCAGGTCGTAGCTTTTAGAAACTTTGAAACGTTCGTCATTGGTAATATCATTTACAAGCAGAGGTCGTTTATTTTCAAGCATCCATCCCGTGAGCTGATTGTCTAATCGGAATGGTAAGATTATTCTGGAATCATCCTGTTTACGTATCATCGTTTGGAAATTATGATCGGGATTTTCCTCGGTAAAAAGCTGAACAGTTCCCTGCTCCACACGCAAGTGCTTTATGCAGCGCATAACAATTTGCTCAATAACTTTTTCAACAGGTTGGGTTGATGAAATTGCAGTTGCAATATCGTTCAGTACCGACAGTTCATTTATAGCTGTCTCAAGCCGTTTTTTTTCTTTTTCCAGTTCGCTTATTGTCTGCTGCATTTAACCTTTCTCTAATTTTCTTATTAATATAAATAGAATTTAATAATAATTGTATATATGGATGATGCATCTTTTATTTTCAAATTAAATTTGTTATAATTACTTTTTAAGATAAGGAGCCTTCAATTCACAACTAGTCTATTCCTTCGCATTAGAAAAATTTATCATTTAAAAAATAAAAACATAAACATTTCCATTATTAAGTGAAGAATAAATGATCGGAAGGAATATATTACACTACCACATTGAAGAGAAGCTTGGCGAAGGAGGAATGGGAATTGTTTACAAAGCCTTAGATACCAAGCTTAAACGTTACGTGGCAATTAAATTTTTGCCCCATCACATAGCCCACAATACAGAAGAAAGATTAAGATTCGAAAAAGAAGCGCAAGCTGCTGCCTCACTTAACCACTCCAATATCACTCAAATATATGCGTTTGAAGAAGAGAATGGTAACGCTTTTATTTCCATGGAATTAATCAATGGGATTGAATTAAAAGAAAAAATTAAAGAAACAAAACTTAGCGTAGATGAAATAATTTCAATTTCAATTAAGATTGCAGAGGGACTTAAAGAAGCACACCATAAAGGAATTATTCACCGCGATATTAAATCTTCCAACATTATGATCACCGATAAGGGGGATCTAAAAATAATGGATTTCGGATTGGCGGAGATCGATGGTGATATGAATTTATCTTTGGTTGGTTCTACAGTCGGTACTGCCGCATACATGTCCCCCGAACAAGCCCAAAATGAAGAGATTGATGAAAGAACAGATATTTGGTCTCTTGGTATTGTAATTTATGAAATGGCTGCCGGCAAGCCCCCTTTCAGCGGTAATTACGAGCAGGCTGTTATTTATTCGCTGATAAATCAAGAACCGGCACCAATATCAGAAGCTCGGTCTGATATTCCGGCAGATTTAAGTTCAATAATAAATAAATGCCTTAAAAAAAATAAAGATGAGAGATATAATAATTCTGATGAACTTTTGGAAGATCTGCAAAATCTAAAATCCGGCGGTAAATTAAGCAGTCATGAAGTTGCAAGAGAAAATTTATCCGATTCGAAAATTAAAAACAGAAGGAATCGTACACTAGTCTACTCATCGACTGTAATTGTGCTGGCAATAATAATAGGGTTTTTATCCAAAGACTTTATTTATGATTTAGTTGGAATGAATTTAATAAATGATAATAAACATCTGGTAGTATTACCATTAAATAACATTAGCGGAAATCAACTAAATCAAGCATTCTGCGATGGTTTAGTTGAAACATTAACCAGTAGTCTTTCCAAGTTAGGAAATTTCGACCAATCATTATGGGTTGTTCCTTCAAGCGAGGTCCGAAGAGATAAAATAGAAACTGCAAGTGACGCGTATAAATCTTACGGCGCAAACCTTGCGGTAACCGGAAGTGTTCAAATGCTGGACAATGTGGTAAGGCTAACTCTGAATTTAATAGATGCCGTAAACTTGCGTCAAATAAATTCGTTGGTAATTGATGTTCCGGAAAAAAAATTAGTTGAACTGCAGGACAATTCTGTTTCCGAATTTTTAACAATGCTCAATCTCGAACTAAAAGAAAGCGACCGGGAAAAAATTAGTTCTGCCGGAACTTCCGAATCAGAAGCATACGATTCATTCCTACAGGGCAAAGGATATTTGCTCCGTTACGAAAACGTAGAGAATCTTGATCTCGCAATTAAATTATTCAGACAAGCCATCAGCGAAGATTCAACTTTTGCTCATGCTTACGCTGGTTTAGGAGAAGCTTACTGGCTGAAATATGAAAATTCTAAAGATGTCAGTTTGGTGGATTCTGCCTTGAGAGTAACTCAAAAAGCTATTAGTCTGGATGCGCAGCTTGCATCAGTGAAAATTACAATGGGTACAATTAAAATTGGGACAGGACATTATGATGATGCATTAAAGTTGTTTGAAGCATCGCTTGAAATTGAACCGAGAAATGCTGAAGCCTTGAGAGGATTAGCAAAAACCTTTGAGGCTAAAAACATGCTCGACAAAGCTGAAACTACTTTTAAAGAAGCCATAAAACTCAAACCAGATTACTGGGCTGGATATAATGACTTGGGAGTTTTTTATTACAGGCATAATCGTTTTAACGATGCGATTGAACAATTCCAAAAAATAATTAATCTCACGCCGGACAATTATAGAGGTTATAGTAATTTGGGAGGTATCTACTATACTTTAGAGAGAATGAGTGAGGCTAAAAAAATGTTCGAAAAATCTTTATCATTAAAAAAATCCTATCGTGCAGCATCAAATCTAGGGACGCTTTACTATCTCGAAAGAAATTTCAAAGATGCCGCTAAAACTTATAAACTCGCATTAGAATTTAATGATCACGATTATATTGTTTGGGGCAATTTGGCAATGGCATACTACTATATTTCTGATACACAGACGAAATCTATTGCTATTTTTAAGAAAGCAATAGACATGGCTAATGATCGTTTGAAAATCAACCCGAATGATCCGAATGCTATTGCACAGCTTGCAGGCTATTATAGTATGATTAAAGATGAAGAGAAAACTAAAGAAATGATCAGCAGATCTTTAACCTTGGCTCCCGATGACGCATCGGTTTTATATAGAGTTGGTGCGGCTTATGAGCAACTAGGAAATAGAGAATCAGCGATCAAATATATACTTAAAGCAATAGAAAAAGGACACCCGAAAGCGGAAATCCTAAATCAATACGAATTGCGTAATCTGATAAAAGACAAATTTTTTATTGACAAACTTAATTTAACGAAGGAGTGATTATGAAAAGAAGAATATTTACATTTTTATCAGCGGCTGTGCTGTTAATCTTAGTCGGAGGTTTCATATCAATGAATTACGCGCCGACTCCCTCTCCAAAAGTGATCAGTATTAAAATTCAAAAAGTTGAAGGTACATGGAGAGTAATGAATGCAGAGACTGCAGATCCTTTGGTTAAAGCCAACAGAAAAGATACAATTGTTTGGGAAGCCGAAGGTACAGATGTTTCTTTCCAATTTAACAATAGTGATTTATTTAACCCAGTGAAAGAAGAAGATGCACTTGTTTACGGGTACACAAAATATGTAAAAGCAGGCAAAAAGTTCAAATTAAAAATTAAAGACAATGCACCTTTTGGAGAATATCCGTATTCGGTTTTTTG
>JAENZU010000308.1 GCA_016841125.1 Melioribacter sp.
ATTTGTTCCACCATCTGTTGTGGAATGAATTTGATAACCATCTATATTTCCGCCGTTACCGCAAGCCCAACCGTTTTCTGATGATGTAAAACTAAAATCTTTTAAAAAATTAAATCCATTCTCATAAGGCGAAATATCAGCCCAAGTATTGCCACTATCAGTAGTTTTCCAAATCTTTGTTTCTTGATTAAAGTCACCAGTAAACGAATCTCTTAAAACTACGGTGGTAGTAGGAGAAATACATTCGACTTTGAAGTTCCTAATATTATTGGAAGTATCATTGTAAACTCTGTTCCAATCAATTCCGTGGTTAGTTGTTTTTAAAATTATTCCATTTTCACCGACAGCCCATCCATTTAATTCGTCGCAAAATGAAATACTTAATAAGGGAGTTGTGTAGTTTGTTGTTTGTATTTCCCAATTTATTCCACCATCAGCAGTATATAAAATAGTTCCGCTATCTCCCGCAATCCATCCATTATCTTGATTTATAAATGAGGCACTGTTTAGATTGATCGTGACTAAAGAATTTTGTGCAAACCACTGAGCTTCAATGTGAAATGAGATTAAGAGAAAGGATATAAACGATAATTTTATAACTCTTTTCATTTTTTCCTCCCTTGATAATTTTGTTGCCTAACGATTGCGTTAGTGGTTTGTGGGCGGGACGAGATTCGCTCCGAAGATGAGAAAAAACTCGAAGCCAGAAAAATGCTTGAAAACCGCGCAGAATCCCACAAATCCACTGCACGCTTTGTTCGGCGGCTCTATGAACGCAAAACTCGCTGACTGAAAAAAGACACCACTGCGAACATGATAAATTTTTACATATAACTTAATTTTGGACAATGATCCAAAAGCCTAATACGCCGAAGCACTAATTAATCAGAAATTATTAAACTCAAAAATCCATAATGTCATAATTTTCGGCTAATCCGTCCCAGTCAATTTGAGGAATGATAGATTCAATTATTTCATCCAAACTCTTATCGGTATTGTCCATAAACCAGCAAACATAAAGCCGAGAATTAAAATCTGAGTTATTCGTATGAACGCCGCTTGAGGATTCTAACTCAGCGACACAAAACCAATTAGGAAGTTCGACCTCATGTGAATCAATTATTGCTAATGGACGACTTGGATCCAATAATCTGGATGCCCTTTGTTGTATATTTTTTCTGAAATAACGGCTGGCTGTTTTTTTAGACCCTTCCAAAACTCCAGAATATGTCCCAATCATATTCCAGCGAACTAAACTTATTTGACGATATTTACTCATTCATGTTCTCCGATATTTACTGTTGAAGTAAAGACGCCTTATTTTTGCAAGACAGCCGCCGAACGGCGTTGCTTTTCACCCGTCCGCCATAGAATTAGCAATCTGGATTATTTTAATTTGATTATACAAGGCTTGATCCACCTTCATCAATACCTCACATCTTAAGTAATTTATATTGGGTACTTCATTTATTTGCATTAACACAACTTCGACAATGTTATCGCTTTACAACTTAGGGAATAAGGACAGATTTTACAAGTAAAAATAAAGGTTGTTACTATATCTGAAAAATATCAATCATCCGTCCCGGTAAAATTCAAAACACACTGTTCTACTTCCGAAATTTTCTGCTGAAGACATTTACCGTAGTACCCATTATTTTGTTCTGTGTTTAGTTCATAAGTAGCAAATTTTTCGAGATATTCTTTAAATTTCTCTTTGCTCATAAAGCTGTTTTTACTCAGATACTCAGCACACTTGACTAGTAGCTTAATATTGTCGGAAAGTGTTGTTTCTGCAAGTTCCATTGCCTTTAGAAGTAGGGCTTTAATCTCTTGATTTAATTCAGCTTTATGATCTGAAAGCATCAGCGCATCTTTCGGATTTATTGTCCCAAAGTTACCTAGCTGACTGCCCAACCCGGCTTTCTTAATCATTCGGGATACAAATTCCGTTGCATCATCTATATCAAAAGAAGAGCCGCCGGTTACTTTATTTTCTCCAAAAATAACTTTTTCTGCAGCATATCCTCCAAGATTGAAGGCAGTGAGTTTAATTATATCTTCTTTAATTAGCAACTTATGAGCAGAGGTGTTATTGTAGGTTGTTATTCCATTTGATTGATCGTCCGCACTTACGGATACGATATTTTCCGGCAGATCATTAAGCTGTAAACTCGAGAGAATAGCATGTCCGCTTTCGTGAACCGCAACAACTGTCTGCAATTCTGCGTTTCGGATATATCTTCTATTCTCAATTTGAAGTGACAAAGCAATAATTTGGGTGGCTTCAATTTTATCATGTTTCACAAAATCGATCGCCAAATTTAAATCGGAAGCACCGAGGATAATTTTATCGAAATCTATTTCGTTTATAATTCCGTGGTAAAGAATTTTGGATATATTGGAACCGACCAGATTATCAATCGTGGTATGAATTGGTCTGACTCCTTGTGCCGGAAATACTCCTTCTTTATAGACCAGATCTTTCAATGATTGATCAAACTCTATATCCACCGGGATTACTCGTCGAATCTTTCGAGGTATTTTCTTCAATTCAAAATCAATTATTTTTCGGAATGCTTCCGAGCTAAGTGAAGGATAGATAATGTGATTATTTCCTAAACGAGCAATCTGTTCGTTCCGGAATCTTCCTTGTAGAACCTTCTTTACTTTGGTAATAGATATTTTCTTGGTCGCCTCGTAGAAAATATCGGCACCTATATCCGGGTTTAACGAACCGCTTACATTATAAGCCTCATCTAAATTTCCTACAATAAAAATGAGCGCTCTTGAGCAATCAACGGTTCTGTGAAAGTTGAGATTCCTTATCCACTCGAAGATCTTGAATATCAACTCTTCCGGGTTGGATTCTAAGATTATATCAATCAACTCCATTCGGGAATATAGATCCTTGCCGACAATTTCATGAAGAGGATCCAAATAGATTGAGGAGAATAGAGTCGGTCCTTGATTCAATGATTCGTACGCATAGCCTTCCATGTCATGAATATTTCGCCACTCACTTTCGGGTATATTGATATAAGGAGAATTACCTACTCTGTTTTGCTTTATTCTTCCTTGAAGAAATTTGTTGTATCTGTAAATCTCATGAACATCATGGTAATCGATCGGTATTGTAAACTTACCACTTCCCAAAATCTCCCAGATTATCCGTGACTCGGAATCGATAATTTCATGACTCTCTTCGTTGATGGTTTTTGCATATTGAAACTCATCAAATGAAAGTACAAGCTGCTGATGCATTCTAACTTTGTATATATTCTCCAACTTGTCGCGAAGAGTACGGAAACTGCTTCTCGATCTTTCTCCCAGATCGAAAGAGAAAAAACTGTCTTTCAACTCCAGCAGCTGCATCATTCTATCGATCAGAGAAGTCTTCCCGATGCCGGTCATTCCCCAAAGATTTATCACAAAAGGTTTGGTTTGAATCTCCGGTATTGCATACCAAGAGGAGATCAAATCAATTATTCGATCTATAACTTCATCAATCCCGAAGAATTCTTTTTTAAGAGTATCTCTTACATTGTTCAGTTTTTCAATTCTGTTTTGAATTTTTGGCTGACTGGCATTTAAGTATTGCATTCCGCTCCCATAATTTTAATGCAAAAGTAATGAGCACGGAGTGAAAAGGAGGTATCATTTAATGATACTTTTTTGAATATGTTAAGAATTTAAAAAATAATATAAATTTGTAGTCCCTTATGTAAAAATTACATAAAAGCACACAATCATTCTTGAGAAAATCGGTATATATGTTATTATTTTATGAATAGCGTCAAAAACATGAAGTTCTATCTCTGATCTTTTCCTATTTCAAGCCTTATCAATCTTTCAATTCGTCGGACAATATCATTAACCTCTGAAGGAATAATCCTAATTTTATTAATTCCCCTACATAGACCACTTGCTTTGAGAGCAACCAGATGCTTTTGAATTCGCCTTTCCAATCTTATGTATTTTCCATGTCTTTTTCCTTTTGTATCAGTCACAAGAGCAGCAATGATTTCAGTTCCATTTAATCTATATGATTTATCATTGATCTTTATCCTATCGGATAATAGGATTGAATAAATATCTCCGATAATTGTTTTGGGTCTTGTTTTGTTAGATTCTTCGACTTCAACTATAAGTAGTACTTTATTTTCTTTTAGAATTACTATGTCTGCGTTTGACAAAGTTGCGTCGTTTGAAATTTTATTTCCAAAATACAAAGTAGAATTAAAAATATTATTTGCGCTCTGTTTACTACCTAAGTCTGTAATAATTTTACAATCGAATTGTTTAATTGACTTGCTCAATTTTGCTACAATTTGCTTTGTTAAATTTCCACTAGTTCCCATAAGATTTCTCCTTAAATTCATGAAATAATACACTTAATTTTGATTGATTTAGCTTACTCATAATTCTTCACCGCACCCTCAGCCAATTCAATAACAAGATTTTTTAACTTTTCCGGCTCTAATACTTTTACGCCTTTCCCGCGGGAGACGACCCAGCTTGCTACTTCGTTTAGTGAGTTTACATGCATTTCCAAAATGAAATTGCCGTCCGGTTCATCGGTTATTTTTTGGTTCTCAATTAATATTCTCGGTCTGTAACGCTCTGCCCACGGCGGCATAAATTTAAGCTTAACACAGAACTCTTCTTTGCCGGTCCAGCTTCTGAAGGAGTTTGCGAAGAGAGCATCAATCTCTTTCTCCGGAATTGGATTAAAAGTTTTCCCCGTTTCTTTCACATCGAGTATTCGGTTAAATACAAATTGTTTCAATATTCTGTTATGGGTGGCGAGCATCCGCCAGCTATTCTCACTTTCGTAAATCACTTGAGGTTCAATTATGCGGGTATCGCTTTTGTTGCTGTCGGGCTTTTTGTAGTCAATCTCAACAACACGGCGGCTGTTAACTGCCGACTGCAGCATCGTCATGATCGAAAGTGATGTTAAACCATGCTTCTTAATAAATAATTTGGTGGCTCTAAATACTGTATTTTTATG
>JAENZU010000309.1 GCA_016841125.1 Melioribacter sp.
TTCTAAAAAACCGAATCCCAATTGATTATAAACATTGTAAAAACAATGAATGATTTTATTGGTCAATTTTTGATATAAATATTCCATAAAATTTGTCCAGTGATAATCTGTCTTATCGGTGTCATCTGTGTGCCATTGTTATCCTTATGCGTTTTGGGTAAGCTGCTCGTATTTTGAGATTGCCAGGTCATTCAGCTCTTTTTTCATTTCCTGCGGGATGAGTACCTTATCGTAGTATTTGTCGTCTTTCCCTTTGTCGCTGGGAGCGCTTGCAAAGAGTCCTTTGTTACCTTCAACTAAAGTGAAACCTTTGATGATAATTCCTTCTTCAGTTTCGAGATCAAAGAATGCAACTGTCTTACTGTTGCCGTCGTAAGGGTTCATTCGTGCGATTTTCATAACCACACCTCCGATTTGTTTAATGAATAGATTTATCACTTGGGTAATACAACCCAACTTTATTCGTATTCAAGCATTACCGGGGGAACACACCATCAATACTTTGTAATGCCTCATTACCTGCATTGTTTAAAGATAAATTTAGTGACAATAAAAATCAAGGAAAGTAAACTCTAATTAGCTGCTATTATTTTCAATCGTGGATATGCCTTCACAATCGTTTCCGGCATTTTTACTTTTGTTCTCTCTTTAAGCAGATGCAGCAGCTCGAATGCATTGGCTACCGCATCACCGTGCGGATGGTTATTCATTATCACAAAAACCTTTTTCACCCTGTCGTAAATCTCTTTTATTTTTATGTCGATCTCCGTAAGCTCTCCCGGTGAATAAAGATATTTGTAACGTGCGCTCTGCTGCTCGTATGTCTGCTTCTTCCCGAAATTACTAAGCGACTGCCGCCATGCTTCTTCGTTCCTGCCGTGAAAACGGATGTATGCCATTTTATTTCCCACTATCGGCTCGAACTCAATCGCCTCCCCAATCTGCGGCTGGTCGATAGTGCAGAAAGTGATCTTGCTCGCTTTTTTGTTTTTCCAGGATGCATGCCGTACTTCAACAAATTTATCGTACTCTTCAAAATCTTCAATCACTCTGCGCATGTAATCGATGTTTGCGTCATTGCAGTCGAATGAATACGGGAATTGAATAAGCATTCCGCCGAGTCTTTCATTCTGCTTGAGCAAATTAAGATTTTCTTTAACAGCGGTTATCTGCTCTTTACCATATTTCCTCAAGTGAGTAAAATCTTTATGAAGTTTTACGGTAAACAGAAAGTCATCCGCATCTTCGGTCTTGCGGAGCCATGCATCAACCACTCGCTGGGAAATATATGTGTAGTAAGATGCATTAACTTCAACCACATTAAAATACTGAGCGTAGAATTCCAGCCAATCGAAATCCTTTGACTGCTGCTGCGGATAAAAATTCGGAACCCAGTCTTTATAAGACCAGCCTGCCGTACCGATGTATAGTTTGGGAGTTTGCATAATAAATTTTGAAAAGAAAAATTAAAGCCACTCAATACTAATTTTGTTTTTCAGACAATTAAATTCCTTATCGCCAGTTACTAATTTAGCTTTTTGCCTCATCGCCAAAGCCGCAGCAAATGAATCAGCATAAGACAACTTATTAAACGCCTTGATTTCAGCGGCTTCCAGTGTAATTTCTTTTCCAACATTTTCAAAAGATATGGGGTACCGCTCTATCGTTCTCAAATAGAGTTCAGCAGCATTCTTACCCTGCTCTCGCATTACTATGTAATAAACTTCACCTACATTTATGATGCTCATAAATATTTTACAGCGATCCGCTAAAGCATTTTTAAGAATATCAGCAATCTTTTCGGCACCCGGCTCTCCCTCCAAATAAGTGAATACAGCATAGGAATCGAAAACATAATTCTTGCCTTTTTTCATAAATTCCGCTCAATCTTTTTCTCTGCCATTAATTTTTTAAGCAGCTTTCCTTTTGTGCCCAATGCTCCAATGTTCGCATCAATAATATCTTCTGTTATCGGATACAACTTTATTTCCCCGTTATCTTCAACAAACTGAATTTTAGTACCGGACTTTATACCGTATTTATTCCTTATTTTTACCGGAATCACCACCTGTCCTTTAGTAGTTACTACTGCAACATCCATATAATACTCCTAATTTTAATTTACTTAAGTATAGTATAGTAATACTTTATTATCAAGTAATACTTTATTATTGAGTATTATAATATTTCTTTGTGCTACATCTCACCATAAGGCATTTTGGGGACTTTGCCTGCCATTCTTGCGTAAACTGCCAACGCGCCGCGGTGATGTGCCGAATGATCCGTAATTGCACCTACAACAGCCATCTTCGGTGCGCCTTTCATAATATCGGCAGTAATGGGAGCCATCAGTTCAGAATCGGGAGCTTCTTTGATTCTTTGAATACCGTTTGCGACAGCATCTTTAAATTGCTGCACACCCTTATCGAACGAAGTATATTTTTTCATCCGCTCTTCGTAATTGTCAAAATTCATATCGAATCCTTTTGTGCCGAAAGCTCCCTCTAAAAACCAATCGACGGTTTCCGCGGTATGCCCAACATGCTGAGCAACCGTGTACATTTCGTCTTTCGGCTTGAATGCCGAATCTTCTTCGGTAAAACAGCTTACAGTATTGAGGAAGAAAGTTTCCTGTGTTTTCAATTGTTCGATTAAACCTTCTTTCATTGTAGTTCTCCTGTTTAGTTAATATAATAATGAATAAATAGACAGATGAGTTTAAGGTTGGTTACAAGATTATAAAAATTAATTATTTGGGATTTGAAGATACCGTCGAAATGTTATTTGTATATTTCATTTAAAGAAATGTATTCATCCTCAATCGCTTCTTGATTGTGGTCTCTAACTGCCTTCCCCTTCAGAATAGCCTCTTTCTCTTCTTTGGTTAGATCCAATCCGTAGGTTTCAACTATGTCTCTAAATTGATCGATGGAGATCACGACAGATACGGGTTTTCCGTTTTCGTCAACTATATATTTTGGAGTAATTTCCATTTTTTAATTCAATTACATTTGAGGTAAGAATAATATAGAAATTGTATTATTCAATTTCACCATAAATAGTTACAACAACTCTGCGCGAACCGCCGTGGTTGCGGTGTTCACAGAGATAAATTCCCTGCCATGTACCCAGGTTTAAATGCCCGTTTGTGATCGGCACTGTTAAAGAAGGACCCAGCAATGATGATTTGATGTGCGCCGGCATATCGTCACTTCCCTCCAATGTGTGATCGTAATAAGGAGCGTTTTCCGGTACCATTTTGTTGAAGTGGGATTCCATATCGCTCCGGACATCGGGCGATACATTTTCATTAATTGTGAGAGAAGCAGATGTATGCTGAATGAAAAAGTTTGCCAGTCCGACTTTCACTTCTCTTAATTCCGGCAGTTGGCTTTCCAATTCACTTGTGATGATATGAAACCCGCGCGAACGTGCTTTAAGTTTTATTTCTTTTTGGAAGAGCATAGTGTTAATTTGTATTTTTTCTCGTTTGCCATGTTTTAATAAATTCCTCCGCACTTGAAATGGTAATATTACTTTTTTTGTAATCCTTTTTATTTTTGGTAATAATTACTTTTATTCCATTATTTATTGCGGTGAAATTTTGAATAGCATCCTCAAAATCATTAAATCCAGAATTCAATGCTTGCTCAATTACTTTCTCATCAATTGGCAAGATATTAATCATAATTTTAAGTTTTCTCAAACTCTTTAAGGCTTCTGCATTTGAAGTAAATTTCCTCAATAGGTAATGTAGATTTGCAAAAACAATCGGGGATGTGAAACCTTTAACTTTTCCATCGTCGATCATAGAAAATAATTTGGCGGCATAATTATAATGAGGTTCGCGCTTTGCAAGCAAATCTAAAATTATATCGGAATCTATGAAAAGCTTGATCATTGAGAATATTTCTCCTCTAGATGCTCTTTATAGATTTTTTTTATGTCCACATCTTCGGGGAGCTTAATTACTCCCGAGAGCTCAACAACGTTTGGGGAAATTTCTATTTCATCGCTATTTTCATTTTCAGAGATCAGATTAAAATAACTTTCCACCAATGCCGAAAGACTTTGATTGTTTTTCCGGGCATACCTTTTGGCTTTATCGATTACTTTTTTATTTAATTTTAATGTTAATTTTGTGTTCATTTTCAACTCGCTTTTACGTATTGAATACAGTAATAAGATACGTACTATTGTGGTGGAATTCAACTTTGGAGACTCTAAAATTTATATCAAAAAAATCTCATAGCCGAACATGTTTTAGATTTTCTGAATATTTTGTCCTTCGTAGTCATTGCTATTCTTTGTTAATTCAGTAGTTATTCAGTTGTGATTCTATTGAGATTCAATTGTTGTTCAGTTGCTGGGCTGATTACGAAGGTAAGTTATATAATTATTGATCTTAACCCCAAGATTTTTAATTTCATTTAAAAGTTCGCGATATAATTCTTCATCAATCAAATTCCGATTTAACGCTTTTTGAATGCAAGTTTGAGTTTCAAACAATGAACCTCTGGCATAATACGCAAATTGCTTAGTTTCTTTGTAGGAAAATCTTCCGAAGCCTTCTGCAATATTAAGTGCAATGGAATCGCTTGCACGAATAAATTGCTTTCCCAATGTGTCTTTTGTAAAATAGTCCCACTTACTTACCGATTGCCAAACCTTTTCTCCAAGCTGAATAGCTAATTGATAAATTTCCAAATCCGTCAACTTCACCTAAACCTCCCGTGCTATTATTTTTCTATTGATTTACTATCAAATCTCCATGAATTACAATTGAATTCCTACCGAATCTCTATTGAATCTCCACCGAATAACTACTGAATTACAACCGGATCTCTATTGATTTTTAGAACAACTCCAATTGCGTTTCACCGCCGGAGAATTCATTTTCGTGATTGAGCAGCCACTTCTTGCGCCAGATACCGCCTGCATAACCGGTTAAACTGCCGTCGCTGCCAATTACTCTGTGACAAGGAACGATGACCGAGATTTTGTTTTTG
>JAENZU010000310.1 GCA_016841125.1 Melioribacter sp.
CAAACCATTATATTTTTGGGATCGAAAGTATATTATCACGCTATCTGAATGTTGAGCTTGAAGGTTACTACAAAACTGCTAATAATATCAGTACTATCAACGAGAAAAAATATTCTTACCAGGACCCGGATTTGATTGGGGCTGATCAAGAATCATATGGTGTTGAGCTCGCAGCATCTTACAAGGACAGTCCTCTGCAATTCGATTTAGCTTACTCATTAAGCTGGACCTTTAAAGAGGTCAACAACCTAAAGTATCACCCACGGTATGATGCGCGCCATATTTTGAATTTAGGATTGAGCTACAATTTCGGCAGCGGATGGTCGGCTTCGGCAGTTTGGAAATATAGTTCGGGTCTCCCCTTTACGCAAATTGTTGGTTACTACGATAAACTCTACTTCTCGGATTTAAAGGAAAGAATATATAATTTTATTCCATATACAATTTTAGCAGGTAGAAATCTTGAAAGACTTCCGGACTATCATCGCCTTGATATTAGCATATCAAAAGTGTTCAGTTTATATTTTATGAAATTTTATCTTGACATTAGTTTGATAAATGTTTACGACCGCAATAATATTTTTTACTTCGAACGTGAAACTGGAGAGCGGGTTAACATGCTTCCATTCCTCCCTACAGCAACATTAAAGGTGGAAATATGAAATATATTAAGTTAATACTAGTTGCCTCATTAATAATTTCGTTTTTCATTTCGTGCGAAGAAAATTTCAGTCCTAAGACAGATTTTAAAGAAGAGTACATTTTATACAGTGTGATAAACGGGGACACAACTTTTCAAACTGCAATTTTAATGAAGAATTATAATGTTGAAGGATTTGATCCATACACAAATTCTACTGATCCCCAAATTACCGGGGCAAAAATTAAAATCTATTATAAAGATCAAATAATTGAGTTGAGAGATACTTCTGTTGCCGATGCACACCAGTGGCGGTATGATACCCCATTTAATTTTTATTATACCGACAATTTTCAGCCTGATGAAAATGAAGAAATAAGAATTGAAGCTGAGTTACCTAACGGAGATAAAATTTCAGCAGTAACTGTTACACCGGAATCAAAACGTGTACAGTTCGTTTTCGGCAGCGACCGCGACGTGCCAACCGACGACGGAACGATAGATATCCATTGGCAATTAATAGACGCTTCTAGTTTGGGTCAGATATATCTGCCGCAAATGAAGATTATATATTTTACAGATGTTGATGGAATTGAAACCCGCTTCGAGAAAGATGTCCCTTTAGATTACATTTTCAGCAATAATCAGTTTATAGCAAATTATCCTCAGCCTTCGGCAAGAAATTTTCTAAGTTTTAAAATGACTGCCTTTGAAAGAGCATTGGCAGAAATTGCCGGCGATAATGAGAGAATTAACTATAAGATCGACAATGCCGTTTTCGAACTGCTGATACTGGATGACAATTTAATTCCCTACTATCTGACTACTGAAACATTTTTAGACGGATTCACTATTATTGTAGATGAGCTTGAGTATACTAATGTGCAAGGGGGACTCGGAGTTTTCGGTTCATTTTTTCTTGAGCGCGGAATTAAAATATTTATTGATAAAGAATATTTATTGACAATGGGCTTTAGTGTAAAAAGGTAGTTTATACAGAAATATATTTAGCTGCGGATTCCGCACATCTTTCACCGTCAACCGCCGCCGATATAATACCGCCTGCATAACCGCCCCCTTCACCGGCGGGAAATAATCCGCTTATCTCCACATGCATTAAATTATCCATATCCCTCGGAATCCTGATTGGTGAACTTGTTCGGGTTTCTGCTGCTAATATTTGCGCCTCGGATGTATAATAACCTTTCATTTTCTTTTCAAATATTTTTAAACTTTTTTGCAGCCTGTAAACTATTGGATTCGGAATGATTTCGTGGAGAGGCGCGCTTTTAGTGCCCGGTATGTATGAAGTTTTGGGTAATGAAGCAGACAGTCTCTTATTTACAAAATCTGTTACCCTTTGAGCCGGAGCCGTTTGAGTATTGCCCCCTGCTTCAAAGGCTAGACGTTCAAATTCTTTTTGAAACTCTAAACCGGCAAACACCCCGCTGCTATTGTACTTTGCCCAATCTTTTTCCGATATGGTTACAACCAGCCCGGAATTTGCAAATGGAGAATCCCGCCTTGATACCGACATACCGTTCAGTACCAGTTCGCCCGGTGCTGTTGACGCTGGAATGACGATACCGCCTGGACACATACAAAATGAATAGACTCCTTTATCATCAACCTGGCAGGCTAAATTATAACTTGATGCCGGTAAATTCGGGTGCCTCTCTTTAGAATGATACTGAATTGAATCTATAATCTTTTGCGGATGTTCAATTCTCACTCCCATTGCAAAATCCTTAGCCTCAAGTTTTATTTTCTTACTGTTCAGCAGATAATAAATATCTCTTGCGGAATGACCGGTGGCAAGAATTACGGCATCGGCTAATACTTCTTCATTTTCATTTACAATTACACCTATTATCTTGCCGGACTTAATTATTAAATCGGTCACTTTTGAATTGAATCTGAAATCACCGTTACAATCAATTATTGTCTGCCGAATTGCCATTACAACTTTCGGCAATCTGTTTGATCCGATGTGAGGATGAGCATCAATCAAAATTTCATCTTGAGCCCCATGCTGCTTTAATAAACTTAAAATCCTATTTACATTACCTCTTTTGGTTGATCGGGTATAAAGTTTACCGTCACTGTAAGTTCCTGCCCCGCCTTCACCGAAACAATAATTTGAATCAGGATTAACTATATCATCCCGTTGAATTGCTTTCAGATCGTGACGCCGGGCTTGAACATCTTTGCCTCTTTCCAAAACTAAGGGTTTAATACCAAGTTCAATAAATCGAAGCGCGGCAAACATGCCCGCCGGTCCGCTCCCGACAATAATAACTTTTTTATTCGATTTTACAAGTTGGAAATCAATGACTTCGGATATCTTCGGAGGAGCTTCATTAATATATACGATCGTTCTTAACTTAAATTGCGGGCTTTTACTTCTTGCATCAATTGAACGACGAATCGTTTGAACAGCAGTAATTTGAGACTTATCAATTTTGCAATTCTTTGCGGCAGTTTTTTTTATGAAGTCATAGTCTTCAATAAAATTAGGATGAATCGTTAATTCAATTTCTTTTTTCATTTTAGATTTTAATCAATAGGTGGATTTTATCATTCCTCCGTCAACTGTGATGGTGCTTCCTGTAATAAATCCTGCCTGTTCGGAACCGAGATACACAATAAGTGAAGCGACCTCGTCGGGACGTGCTAATCTTTTTAACGGAACCGAATTTGCCATTTCCGCTAGCACATGCTCGTGAGATTCACCTGTTTGCTTTCCTTTGGTTACAGCCAGTTCGTATAGCCGGGAAGTTAAGGTGTATCCCGGACCAACATTGTTAACCGTAATGCTATACGGTCCCAATTCATTACTGAGAGTTTTAGCGAATGCGGTCAAAGCGCTTCTAAAAGCATTCGAAAGCATTAAGTTTTCTACAGGCTGCTTAACCGAGATTGATGTAATGTTTATTATTCTGCCCCAATGCTTTGCTTTCATTGCCGGAAGAACGAGTCGGGAAAACCTAGTGGCGCTCATCAAAACTTGTTCATAAGCCTGCCCCCATTGGTTTTCATTCAATTGTTCAAAACTGCCGGGTGCTGGTCCTCCGCAATTATTTACCAATATATCTATGTCGCCCAATGTCTGCTTAACTAAATTGTATGCATTCTCAATTTCAATTCTATTGGCAACATCGCAGACAACCCAAAAAGGTTCAACCCCCTGAATATTTTTTATTTCCTCACAAGCCTTCATTAAATTTGCCTCATTACTTGAAAGGATTGCCACTTTGCTGCCTTCCTTAATAAATTCTTCCGCTGTTGCCCTTCCTATTCCTTTACTTGCAGCCGAAATCAATACTACTTTATTCTTTAGTTTTAAGTCCATGTAATTCACCTAATATTTAGTAATGACCAATAAAGTTAATTATTTATTTCATCAAGCGAAAATAGAGAGGTAAGGCAAATATAAAATTTTAGTTCGGAAGAAAAAAAAAATCCCGCTTATCACTAAGCGGGACACAATCAAGGGAGTATCTATTTTATTTAATTTTTTTCAAGATTCTTATTAAACTCACTCTGTTCATTAACAATTTTTTCTGTATCGAGTGCAATAACCAATTCTTCATTTGTCGGTATCCGCAATACTTTAACTTTTGAATCATCAGCAGTAACCGCACATTCGCCGTCAACATTTTTATTTTTATTTTCATCAAACTCAAAACCTAAGAAACCAAGATCCTAACAAACGGCTTATCTGACTAAATCGGAGTTTTCACCAATTCCGCCTGTAAAAACCAAAGCATCAATTCCACCCATTGCGGCTGCGTAGGCACCAACGTATTTTTTAATACGGTAAGTAAAAACATTAAAAGCATTCTGAGCTTTTTTATCTCCGTCAATTACTGCCTGCTCAATTTCTCGCATGTCGCTGCTATCCCCGCTTAAACCAATTAACCCGCTGTGCTTATTCATTAACGTATTGGCTTCACTCAATGTAAGACCTTCTTTTCCCATAATATAGAGTATAACGGAAGGGTCCATATCGCCGCATCTTGTTCCCATAAGCAAACCTTCAAGAGGAGTAAATCCCATCGAGCTGTCAACAGAAATCCCTCTATCAACAGCAGCCATACTGGCTCCGTTACCTAAATGTGCGGTAATAATTTTCAGTTCACTAAGGGGTTTACCAAGAAATTCAGATGCCCTTTCGGAAACAAACCTATGTGATGTTCCGTGGAAACCATACCTTCTAATTTTGTACCGTTTGTATAACTCATAAGGTATTCCGTAAAGATAGGCTTGTGATGGCATTTTTGCGTGAAAGGCTGTATCGAACACACCGCACTGAGGAGTGTTAGGCAAATGCTTGGTAACAGCTTCAATACCTTTAATG
>JAENZU010000311.1 GCA_016841125.1 Melioribacter sp.
AAAAAAAAGCATACCTCAAATTCAGTATGCTTTTTTCAATTGTGTTCCGAATTAGATCAGATTAAACTCTTTACCGACCTTTGTGAAATTATCGATGATAGCCTGCAGTTGTTCTTTTTCGTGAGTTGCCATATAACTGGTTCTCATCATTTGTCTGCCGGGAGGCACACCGGGAGAAATAAATACATTTACAAAAACTCCTTCATCAAAAAGTCTGCGCCACATTTGGAAAGCCTTCAGGTCGTCGCCGACAATCACTGGTACAATTCCGGTTCTTCCATCAATAACATTGAAGCCTGCTTCTTTGAGACCTACACGAACCATATTTGCATTTTTGTAAAGTTGCGTTACTCTTTCAGGTTCGGCTTCTAAGACATCCAATGCAGCAAGAGCGGCAGCCACAGAGGATGGAGTAGGGGAAGCGCTGAAAATGAGTGCTGCAGCGTGATGCTTGAGATAATCGATAACTTTTGCTTCGCCTGAAACGAACCCGCCTAATGATCCGAAAGTTTTACTGAAAGTTCCCATCGTTAGATCAACTTCACTTTCCAATCCGAATTCACTTGCAGTTCCTCTTCCGCCTTTACCAATTACACCAACCGAGTGGGCGTCATCAATTAGTATTCTGGCGTTATTTAATTTTGCAAGTTCAACCAATCGCGGCAGGTCCACAATTTCTCCGCCGGTACTAAATACACCGTCACTCACAATAAGTTTTGCGGCATCTTTAGGGGCTTTGTTTAATACACGTTCAAGATCATTCATATCATTGTGTTTGTAACGCAGCAGTTCGGCAGTGGCGCCGCGTGCCATTAAATTACCTGCAACTATACATGCATGATTATCCTTATCCGAAATAACGTATTCACCTCTGCCAACAAGAGTAGGAATAATTCCTTGTGCAGTCTGATATCCAGTACTGAATAATAGTACGGCTTCGGATTTAAAAAATTTAGCTAGACGTTCTTCCAATTCAACGTGAAGATCAATTGTTCCGGTTAAGTATCTCGAGCCTGAGCAGCCGGTTCCATATTTCTCAATTGCTTTAATTGCTGATTCTTTAACTTTGGGGTGGGCGGTTAAACCTAGGTAGTTGTTTGAGCCGGCCATAATAATTTTTCTGCCTTCGATAGAAACTACTGGACCTTCATTTTCTTCGATAGCGCGAAAATAGGGGTAATATCCCATGGCTTTAATATCATCAGCGCGGGTGAATTCATAACATTTCTTGAATAGGTCCAAAAAATCCTCCTGCTTTTTTAAGATAAGTTTCCAAAATTGCTTATTTTTGTTAAATGTTTATATAAAACAAACAAACATAAAACGAAATAGTCTTAAAATCAAATTCTACAATAACTTATGAATACTATGAATAATAGAAAAATTTCTGTAGTAACGGGCGCAAGTGGTTTTGTCGGGAGTCATTTAGTTGACCTCCTATTAGAAAAGGGAAATGAAGTTAGATGCATCACAAGAAAAACCAGCAGTCTTAAATGGCTGGAAAATAAAGACGTTAAAATATTCGACTGCGGTTTGTATGATAAAGAGGGATTGAAACAAGTCCTAGACGGAGCCGATTACCTCTACCATGTTGCCGGAGTAGTGAAAGCGAAGAAGCCGGAAGGTTATATTAAAGGAAACGTTGAAACAACCAAAGCTTTGTTCGAAACTCTTGTTGAACTGGATTCGCAAATCAAAAGAGTGGTTATTGTAAGCAGCCAGACTGCATGCGGTCCTTCCTTGGACGGCACGCCCGTAAATGAAGAAACCAAACCGCATCCAATTACCAATTACGGCAGGAGCAAATTAGCGCAGGAAGAGTTAGCAAAATCTTACATGGATAAATTTCCGGTTTCAATTGTTAGACCTCCGGCAGTTTATGGTGAAAGGGATACGGAAATATTTTTAGTATTTAGAACTTTTAAGCAAGGACTGTTAACTCTAATCGGTTTTGATGATAAGAAATTAAGTCTGGTTCATGCCGCTGATCTGGTTAACGGAATTTATCTTGTCGCCACTGAGGATGCTGCTGTTGGTCAAACATATTTTATCGGTTCGGAAAAATATTATGGCTGGAATGAAGTAGGCGACGAAATGGCAAAATCATTCGGAAGAAATGCAATCCGGCTTAAACTTCCTCATTCTATTGTTTACACGTTTGCGGGGCTTGCTGAATTCTTTTCATTATTCAGTTCTAAAGCTGCGACATTTAATATTGAAAAAGCAAGGGATTTTGTGCAGGCAGCCTGGACGTGTGATGTTTCAAAAGCAAAAAAGGAAATAGGTTATTCCCAAAACGTATCTTTAGCGGAAGGAATTAAAAGAACCATTGCTTGGTACAAAGAAATGAAATGGTTTTGATCTATTGGTTTGATTGAATAGAGCAGGTGAGATGGACACAAATTGCAGTCGCCGTTCCCAAAACCGGTTAACGGAATTTGCAAGCTGAACTCTGTTTCAATATTCTTGCGGAGTTCACATTCAAAATCTTTCGGTGCATCCGGGAAAATAAAAATTCGTTTAATTTTAAAATTTTTATTGCTAGTCAGATAATCAATATGCCAGTGAATTTTCTTTTCGCTTCGTATGTGCCGTTTGATCCGATGATCTAAATTTTTCTGTGCACTGCCTACATAATAATAATATCCCTTTTGCAAAAGGATATTATTAAATTTTTTAATGGGTAGACTATTTATATCGTCTGAATTTAATTCAAGAAGGTATATACCCGTTTTTAATTCAATTATTTTTTGCACCTTCCTGAATCCAAATTTCAATACCGTCAATCTGGTTTTGAGTTAAAGCAGCATAGCCCAACGGGGGCATCAGCTTTGCACCGTTGTTTGTGATTGACCAATAGAGTTTACTAACTCCCGGTTCAAGCGGGAAAACAACTGAAACATCAGAAGTTGTATTAGCCCAAGATGTTAAGCTGAGTCCGCCCGCCATATCTGCAGAATTGTGGCATCCCGAGTTATTGCACTTTACATTAAACACCGGCTGGATATGTTCGGAGTAGCTGACATTCTGAGTTGGAATTATTTGCTTATCAATGTCTTGAGCGTTAATAGAATCCTTGCATGCAGACAAATAAATAAGAGATCCGAAAACGACCAGAAATAAAATTGGAATAAAATTTTTTCTAAACATAAAATACAATCAAATTGGTTTAATGAAACGAAAGATAATAACATTGACTTATTAAAAAAAGATAGTTAGTTTTGCATCACCCAAATGGGGCTATAGCTCAGCTGGGAGAGCGCTTGAATGGCATTCAAGAGGTCAGCGGTTCGATCCCGCTTAGCTCCACTAACTTAAAGCCTTGTAAATAAATAGTTTACAAGGCTTTTTTGGTTTTAAATTATCAAGATTACAAATTTATTTGCATCGTAAAAATATCATATTTTATATTAAGTTATATTTGATCTTCTTTTTCGCGGAAAAATAATGAATCGAATTATTGTTGTAATTTTAATCATATTATTAAGTGTTCAGGTATCTATGAGCGGACAAGAATTAGGTAAATACTTTTCCAAAAAAGAGTATGTGCCGGAACCTTTGCCAGATTGGACAGCATCGAAGGATAAATTACCAAAACCAATATTGGATGGAAATCCGGGCTGGGTTGAAATGTATTGGAAATGTTGGGAGATCGCGTTTAGAGGATTGAAGCAGCCGGAACCGAACTCATCGCTGGTTTCAAATTGGCTGGATGAAGCATTCAGCGAAAATATTTTTCAGTGGGATACAATTTTTATGATAATGTTTGCCCGTTACGGTCACGATGTTTTTCCGGCAATTCAGTCGTTGGATAATTTTTACAGACTCCAATTCGAGAACGGTTTTATCGGTAGAGAGTTCAGAGAGAAGGATGGCAAACTAATTCATTTTGATTTCGATGGCGGGCTATTTTCAGAAAAGGGGTGGAAAAATATGATCAATCCTCCGTTGTTTAGCTGGGCGGAAGTTGAGTCATATAAATTAACGGGTGATAAATCACGTTTTAAAATGATATTGCCGGTGCTCGAAAAATATGCTGAATGGCTTAATCGTGATGGTGATCCTGATGCGGAAGACTGGGAATCGAACGGACGAATTTCAAAATCTGCAATTCACAAATTGTATTGGAATACTCCACTCGGAAGCGGAATGGATAACACTCCGCGACCCTCTGAAAAAGGCTCGGGCTGGGTCGAAATGTCGGCACAGATGGTCATAATGTATAACAATCTTGCTATTATTTGTGATGAGTTAGGGGAGAATGAGAAAGCAGAAAAATATAGAAATGAAGCAGATAAAATCAGTGACCGGATAAATAAATGGTGCTGGAATGAGGAGGATGGATTTTATTACGATGTTCTTTTGAATGGCGAACAATTTAAGAAAAAAACTATTGGCGGATTTTGGCCTTTGTTGGCGGGCGTTCCCTCCAAAGAGCAGTCCGAAATTCTGGTGGAACATTTATTAAATGAAGAAGAGTTTTGGAGAACGATAGTTTTCCCAAGTCTGGCGGCAGATGAACCGGAGTATTCTGAATATGGAGATTACTGGCGGGGTTCGGTTTGGGCTCCCACTAATGTAATGATAATTAAGGGACTGGAAAAGTATGGCTATGAAAATATTGCCTCTCGGGCTGTTGAAAATTATTTAACAGGAATGTACGAAGTATTTAAAGACAGCGGCACAGTTTACGAAAATTATGCTCCCGATCATTATTTGCCGGGTGATCCTTCAAAAGCTGATTTTGTAGGATGGACAGGCTGCGGTCCGATCCAATTGCTAATTGAAAATATTATTGGAATTAGAACCGATGGAGCAAATAATTCGTTAGTATGGATCTTAAACAGAACAGATCGGCATGGAATTGAAAATCTAAAAGTCGGCGATAATAAAGTTTCGATAATTTGTGAGGAAAGAAGAGTTGCCGAATCGTCAGCAATTATAAAAGTTGATTGCAAAAAAGAATTTACTTTAAAAGTAA
>JAENZU010000312.1 GCA_016841125.1 Melioribacter sp.
TTTCGCTCATCCACCTCAAAAATAAATCGCCGATAATTGTGCCGGGAATTACAATGAATAGGTATTGCATATAATAGAGTTTGTAAAGCCACGGGAAAGGAGTGAAGTTCCAAATTTCCTTTACCCAGCCAATTTCTTCGTGGGAAAGCCTTACTGCCATAAGAATACCGAGAATACCAATTCGGATGAGGATATTATTGCGTGTGAAAAGCCAGATTATTGAGCCGAACAATGCAACATTTGCGAGAACTAAAATTATTATATCGCTTCGGTTAACGGAGAATCCTGAACCATCCGGATATGTTATTGAAGCAAGCAGTATTGCTATTGCTGCAACTCCCAAAATTCGGGATGAAACGATAATTTTTTTATCAGTATCTTTTTTGAATCTATACAATACCGGAAATAATAAAAAGAATCCGAATAATGATAACAGCCACGTAATTGTTGTCGGATCAGGATTTATTGCATAAGGTTTAACGTGCTGAATGTAAATAGCAAAGCCGGCAAGCAGAAGAAACCTAATAAAAATTTGCCAAACAATTTTTAGTTGAGAATCACCCTGGTTCAATCTGCGAGAAAGCGCAAATGGAAAAGCTGCTCCCATTGCAAATAGGAAAAATGGAAAAACAAGATCTACCCACGTTAATCCGGGCAGTGTCGGGTCGAACTTGTGAAATGGAGGCGGTACCTGAGCATGGTACATCCAGCTTGGTAAAGTGTTTTTATAAAAGGGTACTAAACCCGAAAGGAACATTGTGAGAATTGCGAATCCGCGCAGTGCGTCTAATCCGAGTGCTCTTTTAGAAGAATTGGGGGAAGCCATAAATTTATCACTTTTATCATTAATTTACTTTTCCAAAATAGTTAAGAGAAATATTAGTTTCAGCTTTTCTTTTATTGTTTATTAAATAAATGGCATTTTTTACCCAAACCTCATCTAAATCTTGAAACATAAAAAATGGCTTTGACTTGTTAACTCGTTTCTTATAAATTATAGGTTGTTTAATATTTTTAGTGCAATAATAAACTGAGCACTTCAGAATTTAGTTGAGTTTTAACTTTTGCAGATTTCTTATAATAAATTCAATTAAAATAAATTTAGTGCCAAGCCGGAGTAAGTTAAAAATGAGAATTTGTTTTTACCTTTTGATAATTTTCGAATCTATTCAGCTGCTTTCTGCTCAGACAAATAAACTACGATTTGAAGAAATTTATACTAAAGACAGATATACCAAAAGTTCTATTTACGCTATCTATCAGGATTCCGAAGACTTTTTGTGGTTTGGTTCACAGGAAGGACTTTTTAGATATAACGGTTATGAGTTAAAGATTTATAAAAATGATCCTTTTAATCCGAGCACTCTTTCGGATAATTGGATACAGGCAATAACGGAAGATAATGATGGAAACTTATGGCTCGGTTCTTATTCCAGCGGAGCTTTTAAGTTTGAGCGATCGACCGGGAAATTTTATAATTATAACATTGATGAAAATGATTCAAATTCAATTTCCGGTAATAGTATTTGGACTATTTTTGTTGATCAAAAAAACAGGATCTGGTTCGGTACTTCGAACGGGTTAAGTTTATTTAATCCCGCAACAAATAATTTTAAAAATTATTATCCGACTGGGGCTCCATCACGCCAGGATGCAGTAAATTCAATTGCAGAGGATAAGGACGGCAATCTTTATGTTGGAACATGGGGAAAAGGACTTTTTAAGTTTTCAACAAAGCAATTAACATTTGAGCCGCTTCTTAAAAATGCGGACTATCAGCTAACAAAAATCAAGAAAATTCTTCTTCAAAATGAATCAGTTCTGTGGGTTGCAACTTTCGGGGGCGGATTACTCAAATACAATATTTATGATAAGAACTATAAGGTATTTCTGCACAACAACAATGATAAGTTCAGTTTATCCGAAAACTTGCTGCAGTCTTTGACCTTAGCTGATGATAACCATCTGTGGGTCGGAACACGCGCTACCGGGTTGAGCATATTGGATATCAAAGCGGAAAAGTTTCAGAATTACCGCACAAATAAAAATGATGAAAAATCATTATCCGACAATTGGATAGGATCACTTTATAAAGATAAGAGCGGAATAATATGGATCGGCTCAGGACTTGAGATTCAAAAATTTATTCCGCGTAATCAGAATTTTCACGTAATAAGTTTGAGGGAAAGTGAATCGGAATTATCGGCTGTTTCCGTCAACTCAATTACCGAAGACCTGAACGGAAATATTTGGGTTGGAACTTATGGAGCCGGCTTAAGGAAATATAATGCCGAGAAACAACTTGTAAAAGTATTTAAAACCAGTAACAGTAATCTGCAGTCGGATATCGTATGGAAAGTAATTGTTGACAGCAATGGAGATATCTGGGCAGGCACAGACATTGGATTTTACAAGCTTAATAAAAGCGGAACTAATTTTCTACTGTTTACCAGTAGAAACAGCGATCTGAGTCACAACAATGTTTCGGCTCTTTTTGAGGATAGCCGCGGAAATTTTTGGGTTGGCACCTGGCGCGGCGGTTTAAATTTATTTGATAGAAATGAAAATAAATTTACAGTTTTCCGTTCGGACAATAAAGATTCTACATCAATTAGTGATGACATTATTTCCTCAATATTTGAGGATTCTAAAAACAATTTGTGGATCGGCACCAATGGCGGCGGTCTGAATTTATTTGATTATGAAACAAATTCCTTTACCTCATTTAAATATCAGCCCGAAGATTTAACCTCTCTCAGTAATAACTTTGTGAAAACTATTGCGGAAGATTCTAATGGTAATTTGTGGGTAGGAACCTCGGGCGGCGGCATTAGTAAATTTAATAGTGAGACCCGAACATTCTCTCATTTTACAGAAGAAGATGGGCTTTCCAGCAATATTGTTCTAGGGATTATTCCTTATCAAAATGAATTGTGGATAAGTACAAATAGCGGTCTTTCAAGATTTAATTTAGAGACGAAAAAATTTATTCTTTACGATGCGCAAGACGGATTAGCTAATACCGAGTTTTACAATGGATATTACAAAAGCAAATTGGGCATTCTCTATTTCGGCAGTATAGAAGGCCTCACATATTTTGATCCGCTGAAAATTGGCGTAAGTAATTTTAATCCGCCCATTAAAATTTCATCTTTTAAAATTTTCAATAAAAAAGTCCCATTCCACGAGGATGCAAAAGAACCCATAAAAATTAATTACGATGAAAACTTTTTCACTATTGAATTTGCGGCTCTTGACTACTCACGACCCGATAAAATTCATTATGCTTACATGGTTGACGGGTTCAATAAGGATTGGGTAGAAGTCGAGCATCGGAGATCTGCAACTTATACTAATTTGGATCCCGGTAAATACACATTTATAGTTAAAGCCACTAACAGTGACGGTCTATGGGGCGATAATTTGACTTCAGTCGAACTTTATATTTTGCCCCCGTTTTGGAAAACGTTATGGTTCAGACTCCTAATAATTATGATCGTACTACTTTCATTTGCAACTTTTTATTTTGTAAAAGTAAGAGGTGTAAGAATAAGAAACGAAATGCTTGAAAGTGAAGTTGCAAAGAGAACCCGCGAATTAAAAGAGATAAACTCCAATCTGCAGCGTGAAATAACGGTTCGTGTAAAAGCGGAAGAACAATTAATAAAATCTGAACATCGGTTGAAACAAATAAATGCCGATAAAGATAAATTCTTCTCAATAATCGCGCACGATTTAAAAAGTCCCTTTACTTCACTTTTGGGTTATGCATCTTTTCTTGATTCCGATATTGAAAATTTAAGCAAAGAAGATATTCGTTCATTTGCGAAGGATATAAGTAACGCTTCAACAAAATTATTCAACCTTCTAGAGAATCTTTTAAATTGGTCAACAGTTCAGCTTGGAAGGTTAACACCCAATCCTAAAAAATTAGGACTAAAAGAATTAGCCCAAAATATTATCACTGTATTAATCGGGAAAGCTAATAATAAACAGATTACAATTGAAAATAATTTGAGTGAGGATTGTATTGCCTATGCCGATGAACAAATGGTTACCTCTACATTTCAAAATCTAATTTCCAATTCTATAAAATTCACAAATGATGGGGGTGAAATTACTCTTAGCTGTTCCTATTCAGAAAAGGAAATTGAAATAAGGGTAAAAGATAACGGAATAGGTATTGAGCAGGAAGATTTAGAAAAGCTTTTCAAAATAGATGAACGAAGTACACGTATTGGAAAGACCAATAAAAATAAGGGTACAGGATTGGGTTTAATTCTCTGTAAAGAATTTATCGAGTTAAACGGGGGCAAGATTTCGGTTGATAGTGAATTAGGAAAGGGCACTACATTCTTTTTTACTTTGCCAAAATATGTTGAAAAGAAGGTGCTCACAAATTAAAGTAAGACACTTACCAAAAATTAGAATTAGCAGATAAAAAAAACCTCCGAGGTTTCTTCAACTTCGGAGGTTTTTAAATCTTCTGAAAATTCAGATCTAAAATTATCAGATCTTATTTCATCAGCATCATCTTCTTTGTTGCAACAAAGTCGTTAGCTTCTAATTTGTAAACATAAAGACCTGTGTTCAAATTAGCGGCATCAAAATTAACTTTGTGAATTCCGGCTTCCATAAATCCGTTTGCTAAAGTAGCAACTTCCTGACCAAGCAGGTTGTAAACCACTAAATTAACAGAAGAAGCTTCGGGAAGACTGAACTGGATGTTTGTTGTCGGGTTAAATGGATTAGGATAGTTTTGAGCTAATTCAAATTCAACCGGCATGTTAACATTAACTTCTACTTCCTGCGATAATTCGGTTGTACCGTCAAAATCAACTTGAAGCAGTCTGTAATAGTAAACACCGCTGTTTACAGAATTATCAACAAAACTATAACACTAAGTTTCGCTTGTAGTTCCTTTTCCTTCAATCAAACAAATCCTTTCTCAATTTT
>JAENZU010000313.1 GCA_016841125.1 Melioribacter sp.
CGTCTCCTCTCTGTCGGCTCTTCTGTTTGAGGCGAATGCCAATTTCTTTCCGTCAAAAGAGAACATTGGGAATGCATCAAAAGTGCCGGAGTGAGTGATCTGCTGAAGACCGGAACCGTCAATATTTACCATAAAAATATCGAACAACCTTCCCCCTTCGCTGATGGCGTGATGGTTGGAACAGAAAAGTATTCTTTTACCGTCGGGATGAAAATATGGCGCCCAGTTAGCTCCCGGCAAGTTAGTAACTTGTTGAACATTTTTACCGTCGGCATCGGCAATGTAAATGTCGAGTTCTTTCGGTTCAACCAACCCTTGAGATAGAAGATCTTTGTAGACTTCCGCTTCTTCACCTTCGGGTCGGCTTGCCCGCCAGACTATCTTTTTTGAATCGTATGAGAAGAATGCACCGCCGTCATAACCGAGTTTGTCAGTCAATTGGAGATACTCTTTTGTCTGCAGATCGTACCGCCACAACTCGAGATCGCCCGAACGTGTTGAGGTAAAAATAATATATTTGCCGTCGGGTGAGACTGTTGCTTCGGCATCGTAACCTTCGCCGCCAATCAATACTTCTAAATTTTTACCGTCCGCATCGGCAGTGTAAATATCGTAACTGTCGTAAATCGGCCAGACATATCTTCCGTCCATAAACATTTGAGATTCGGGACAATCTTCATCCGTCGCATGAGTTGAGGCAAACACAATTTTTCCGTCCTTCAAAAAATAGCTGCAGGTTGTTCTCCCTTTTCCGGTTGATACAAGCTGGTACTGTTTACCATCGGAAAGCTTAGAGCCATCAGCATTCATCACAAAAATTTGATCGCAGCCCTGATCGTTTATTTTTTCCCAATCACTTTGGAAGATCAATTGTTTATTATCAAAACTCCAGTAAGCCTCTGCGTTATTGCCTCCGAATGTGAGCTGTTTGATATTTCTTAAATGAACTTCCCCCGCAAATCTCAATGAATCGTTTTCAGGGTTGTATGTTTTTTCAGCCGGCTCGGAACAAGCCGCAGCAATCAGAACAATCACAGTAAGGCTAATTAATTTATATTTTCTGAACAATGCAATTTCCTTTCTTAACTAATTGTCTTTTGGTGTGCCGGTATCATTTTCAGCTTTACTTTTAATTAGAAAATAAATACCTAAAATTACAAGCGGGATGCTTAACAACTGTCCCATATTTAACGCAAGGCCCTCTTCAAAATATGTTTGATTTTCTTTGAAAAATTCTACAAAAAATCTGAATCCGAATAACCAAATAAGAAATACACCCGTCATAAAACCTTTCTTCAAATTTTGATAATTCTTTTTATAGTAGAGCAGCAGAAAAACGAATAATGACAAATAGGCAAGTGCTTCATAAATTTGAGTTGGATGACGCGGGACGTTATCGACTGAAACAAAAATGAAAGACCATGCAACATCCGTTGGTTTGCCGATTATCTCGGAATTAAATAGATTCCCGACTCTAACAAATGCGGCGGCAAGTGCAATAGCAATTAAAGCTCTATCGGCAATCCACAAAAAAGATTGATCTTTTTTCTTTTTTGAATAGTAGATAAGACCGACAACGATACCGATTGTAGCCCCATGACTAGCAAGACCGCCCTTCCAAACTTTTAGAATTTCGATGGGGTTCGATAAATAATATTCTGGATTATAAAATAAGCAGTGTCCCAATCTTGCACCAATTACGACAGCGATGATCATGTACCAAACCAGATCATTCAAGTCATCTTCGGTTTTATTTTCCTTCTTAAATATCCACAGCATTATCTGGTATCCGATAATGAATGCAGAGGCAAAGAGTAATCCGTACCATCTTACAGTAACCGGTCCGATAGAGAAAATCTCTGGACTAACATCCCATGTAATCAATTTTGATTTCCTAAAATTTATTTCAGATTAAACTAACTTAAATCTTTTTTTCTTTAATGATAAATGTAAAGTTGATATCAAATATGCAGCGACAGCAACAATTATTATTGTGGCACCGGAAGCCAAATTTAAGTAATAGGATAATAATAAGCCAACAGTTGTAAATACTATTCCAAGCACAATTGAAAGAAGCATCATGCTCTTTAAACTCTTTACGTAATTTATACTTATTGATGAAGGGATTGACAGCAGGGCAATTACTAATATGATACCGACCAGCTTTATGAGTAAAACAATTGTAACGGCTATCAGCATCAACAATAATAAATATAATTTATCAACCGGCAGCCCCAATGTTCTGGTGTACTCCTCGTCAAATGTAATCGATTGAAACTCTCTGAAAAACAGAACTACAATACCAATCACAAATAGATCGAGCAGAAACATAATGATCAGTTCGCTGTCGGGGATTGTAAGAATATTTCCGAAAAGGTAACTCATCAGATCGGGCACATATCCTGGAGTAAAATTAATGAACATAACGCCAAGAGCCATACCGAAAGCCCACATGATCCCTATCAAAGTATCTTCAAACTGCGATTCCTTTTTCCGCATGGTGGATATAAAACCGGCAGCTCCAAGCGAAAAAATTAACGCCCCGAAAATCGGGTTGATCCCAAGCAGATATCCCAAACCTATTCCGCCGTAAGCCGTATGAGCAATTCCTCCGCTGATAAATACAATTTTTCGAACGACAACGTATGTCCCGACTATTCCAAACGCAACACTTGCAAGAAGACTTGCAATTAATGCATTCACCATAAAATCGTATTGAAATATCTCAAACATTAATGCGTCTCCAAATGTGAATCATCGAGAACGCGGTGGGGAACTCCATGTGCAATTAAATCGATAGGGCAATGATATGTCGCTTCAAGCATTTCAGGGGTTAACTCTTTTGAATCGTGAAATATCAAGGTGCGGTTTAAGCATGCTATCTTTTTAACCGATTGAGAGATCGCACCGATATCGTGCGAAACTAAAATTATTGTTATCTCTTCATTCAGTTTGTCTAAAAGTTCGTAGAAGTTTTTTCCGGTTTTTGAATCTACACTTGCAGTTGGTTCATCGAGCAGAAGTATTTTGGGCTTTGTTGTTAAAGCTCTGGCTATCAGCACTCGCTGTCTTTCGCCTCCGGACAAATTTTTCACCAATCGATTTCTAAATTCGAGCAGTTCAACTTTGCGAAGAGAATCCTCAACGATTGATTTGTCATCTTTGCTGAATTTTTTCAATAAGCCTGTATTCCCCATTCTGCCCATCATTGTTACATCCCAAACATTTATGGGGTAATTTAAATCGAAGTTGGAATATTGAGGAACGTACCCAATTTGCGAGAGTGCCTTATCCAAAGATTGCCCGAAAATTTTTATCTCGCCTTTAAACGGCTTTATCAATCCAAGCAGAATTTTAAGCAGCGTAGTTTTGCCTCCGCCATTCGGACCAATTATTCCGAGAAACTCTCTTTCTTCCACTACAAGATTTATATTTTCCAGGGTGACTTTGTTATCGTATCCCGCGTAAAGATTTTTAATTTCGATTGCTTTCATAATTAATTAAGATGCATTTTAAATTTTGTTAGAATCGTTTCAAGATTTTGAATATAATTTTCCGGCAGCGGATCTAAATAATCCATTTTGATATTTAATTCATCTGCTACCGCTTTCACAGGCGAAGAATCGTGATGCGGATCGGCGAACAATACTTTGGCATTTATCTTTTTTGCTAACGCTATTGCCGATCGATAATCGCCGGCTTTTAATGACTTCCCTTCTATTTCAAACGGGATTTGTACTAAATTATAGTCGCGCGCAAAATAACCCCACGCGCCGTGATAAACCATGAATTGATTCGACTTTAATTTCGAGAACTCAAGCCGCAATTTTGAATCAATTGAATTTAACTCTTCAATAAAATTTTGAAGATTATCCTTGAACTCGTCCGAATACTCGGGATATTTTAGAATCAACTTGCCTGCTATTGTTGATACGATTTTTTCAACATTTAACGGCGAGAGCCAAATGTGCGGATTGTTGTCTGTGATCTCGATTCCAACGGAACAATCAACAATGCTTACGCTAGCTGTATCGATGGAAAACTTATTCATTAAAACCTTTTCAAATTGAAACGGTCCGCCAACTTTAAAATAAAGATCTGCATTTTCAATCGATTTCAATTGCAGCGGACTGAGTTCCAGCGAATGGGCGCTTGTTCCGGGAGGTATTAAAGTTTTGACTTCAATTTTATCTCCCCCAATTATCTCGACAATATTTTTATATGGCAAAATTGAAACAACCGCTTTAATTTTGGAATTACTTTTTTCAATCTGCTCCTTCTTTTCCGAACAGGAAAAAATGAATGGGAGGATCAGCAATATTAAAAGGGTTCTCATTTGCATTCAGGACAAATCCCCACAAATTCAAAAGAGTGACTCTCAATTTTGAAAGAGGTCATATTCTGAACTTTATCTAAAATACAAAGATCAAGCCGTTCAATTTTTCCGCATTTTTTACAAACAATGTGATGATGGTGGTCATCTTCCATCATTTCGTATCTCAAAACTTTATCTCCCCATGAAATTTCGTGAACAATTCTCAGTTCAGTAAATAATTTAATTGAACGGTACACGCTTGCAAAATCAATATCGCCGCATTTCTCATGAATCTCAGATAAAGTTACGGGCTTCCTTAATTCGGTTAAAATTTCAAGCACACGTTTCCGCGGCTTTGTTAATTTTGATCCGCTGGATTTTAGATGTTCAATTTGATTTTGCATATTCCAACAATAGTTAGACTCTTTTCTAATTGCAAGCTGTTTGCATTTAGAAAGTAAAATATTTTTTAATTGATGAAAATTTCTGTTTCAAGGAAGATAGTTTAAGATTATATTTTGAGTCTTTAATTTTTGCTGGTGTAGCTCAATTGGCAGAGCAGCTGATTTGTAATCAGCAGGTTGCGGGTTCGAGTCCCATCACCAGC
>JAENZU010000314.1 GCA_016841125.1 Melioribacter sp.
TCTGGCTCATCAAGTACGCAGCAAGATTGAAGTCTCTTGTTAGGTATCTTTCCATTTTTTAATCCTAATTTTAATGTTAATATGTAATCCGCTCGGGATTACTACTAAGGGTGGCTGCCCAGCCCTTTTACTGTTGCTTATAGTTAAGTATAAACTATTTTATCTCAGAATTCAAATAAAAGTTAATAATTTGAAAAATAATTTATGATACCCCAAGTGTATTCACCCATCTCTAATATACGTTGCACACTTTGCACACTTTGCACAAAACCGAGAATATTCAAGTAATAATTGATTGAAAGCAGCATTCACTATTCTAGAAATCCGTACTATTAGTTGCACACTTTGTTCACTAAAATATCCAGCACTCTCTTTCAGCATTTTTAATTTATAATTTTTCCTAAATTTTTACCCGAAATATAAGATCATTGTTTAATTGGATATTTATGACTTTATGGCGGATAATCTGCAATTGTCTGCCATTTCCGTCATTTAGACGTGCAGATTGGCAAAAACTGCAGTCGAGCAATAAATACAAAATGTTCAAAATAACTGCTTAATCGCAATTTAAGGTGTAGGCATATAATTTGAAGCTAATCATGGTATTATTACTGTTCTTTGACATTTTGAGTGACGCTCCTACAAGCGGGAAAATTCCAAAAATTTTTCTAATATGAACAAATAATATCCCCATTCACTAATTCTTCGAGAGAGGAAAAACCTAACGTTTTCTGCATTCAGAAAATGCTGTGCTTATTCTTTCGTGGATAGATTAAACAATCCTATTAATACTCAAATCTATCTATTAACAACACAAAAATTCTCTATCAAGAATTAGTGGAAAATATCTCTTCATTACATCAAGACTGTAGACTATTGAGATATGTAAAAAAGAGACTTGAACATTTTATTCTGTACCAAATAGTTTTATTATTTCGGTATAAGAATAATGTGAAAAATTTAATATGATAAAAAAGAAATCACAGAAACATCTTGATTTCATTCTTAAGGATGGAGAACTAAAGGATTCATACACAAACTCTATTCTTAAGTCTCGCTGGCTGGAGAGCCAGCAATCTTACCTTTCAGATGCTTATGAAGAAAATTTGTATCTACTGTTAACAATGAATGGAAACAAAATATTTTTCTCCATTAAAGAAGTTTCCGAAAACCTAAATACAAGTTATGATTTTGTAGCTGAGAGGATAAGAAATAATAATATAAAATCTGTAAAATTCGGCGACAGACCAATGGTAAATGTCAAAGAGTTGGTTAGAATAATGACGGAGGGAATATAATGGGGACAGTAAGAAAAACCTTAAACAATACTTATCAAATTGATGTTATCGATAAGTCTGGAATGAGGATCAGAAAGCATTTTAGATACCGTAGAGATGCTGATGCAGTAGTAGCAAAAATTGAGAATGAAAAGTATGAATGGAAACTTGTTAGAAATGGTCTCCATTTACAACGTTTGACTCTTGAGAATGCAATTGAAGATTCAAAATCTGAAAAAGCAAATTTAAGAGAAAGATCTTATATCAAATACAAAAATACTTTTTATAAATTCAAGGTTTTTGTTTCTTCCAAAGAGCTTATATACGTGAATGAATTCACTAGAGAACATGCTGATGAATTCAAAAATTCATTGAACAAGCTAGGCTCGGCTCCCAAAACAGTAAACTTTTACTTGATGACGATCAAGGCAATGTTTAATGATTTAGTTAAAAAGGATTATTTAGCAATTAATCCTTTTGATCATATCAAATATGAAAAAGCTAAAATCAAGTCTTTAAGTCAACGAGAAGATGAATACTATGATGAAGACGAGTTAAAATGCTTCTTTAAACAAAAAATGGAAGAAGCTGATTGGAACGCTTTTATTGGGCTGTTTTTAACTGGAGCACGAGTAGGTGAATTTTGTTCTTTGAAATGGGAAAATATAGATTTCCAAAAAAGAATAATAATGATCCGCTCATATGAAAACTTTCAAGTAAAAACAGCATCCTCAGAAAGAGATGTTCCGATAAGCGACAAATTGCTAGATATTCTTACTGATCTCAAAAAATCAGAATCATCTGATTATGTATTCACTTCCACCAATGGCAACAAACTAGTTGAGAGAACTTTACTCAGAAAAGTAAAACAAATTGCACAGAAGGCTGGAATTAAAAAGAATGCAACTCTCCATAAATTCCGACACAGTTTTAATTCGCATTTATCACAAATGGGTGTTGAGTATTCAATACGTCAATTCCTACTTGGTCATGCACCGCAGAGTATTACTGACCATTACACCAAACTAGATGCATCAAAGTTAAGTGTAGTCGTGTCAAAATTAGATGCTCTGATACAATAATTTTAAAAAATTCATATTACGAAAAATTGGATTACAGCCGTCCAGATAGGGCGGCTTTTTTATTTTAAACGGAGAAAGGATGAAACTTGAAGATATCTCAACAAATTTCATGGGTGTTAAAGAATGTAAAAACTATCTGAGGGAAGTCGGGGTTTTGAGAACGTTTTCCAAATGCATTTACTGCGGATCGAAACAGATTGGATACATACGGAGAGAAAAAGTTAAATGCTATATCTGCAAAATGGAGTGGGCACAACGAAAAGACAGTATTCTTGAAAATCAAAATTTATCAGACTTAAGTTTCATCCTTTTGCTCAAATGCTACCAGCTAGGTTTATCAGTTGAAACCACAAATTTTGAAACCAGTGTTTCATCAAAAATCATCAAAAAGTATTTCAAATATTTTCGTAATTCATTGGTATTATATTATTTTGGGGAAGATCTGAAACCACAAGATTCCGTTAATTTAAGCTTAAGTCAAAGTGGAGAAAAGATAACTTTCACAGACAAAGAAATTCTTCCGATTGAGCCTTCTATGAAAATAGATATTATCCAAACTAAATCGATCAAAGGCGAGTACCTCTACAAATATGAAACACAAATTACCGGATCATCTACTAAATACATCACGGAATTGCAGCGATTTTGGAGATCAAGGAAACAATATTTTGAAACTTTCACTGGTTTTGGAGTAGCCGACATGTTTTATTACTTGTTGGAACTGGTAGTGAGATATAATGAGGAAGACCAAGATTTCATTGATATACTTACGGATTCTTTGGGTGGCTCAAAGTACCCCGCTCTGGAAAAAGAAAATGGCGGATAAAAAAAGTGCGACCAAAAACTGACTAAAATGTGACACGTAGAGGTCAAATACCCCCCTTTAGACCGTCTACACAGCATGCCTTAAAATAAAAAAACCTCAAAAACAGCTTATTTTCGCCATTTCTGAGGTTTTAAAAATACCAGCGGAGAGAGTGGGATTCGAACCCACGGTACGCGTGAACGTACACACGCTTTCCAGGCGTGCCAGATCAGCCACTCCTGCATCTCTCCAAAATTTTAGGACAGTAAATGTATGATTATTTAAGAATAATTGAAAATATTTTTAGTTTTTTTTTCACTTATTAAAAATATTATTCAAATTTCACCCACAAATAATAGCTGCTATTAAAAGCCTTTATTTATAGAAAAGTTGCAGAATGAATGAACACGCTTAGGGCTAATTTCGAAAATGGATCAAACCGCTGTTGCTTCACAGAAAATTCCGAAAAAAACTTGGCGGTTTCAATGCAATTGTATGCAAAAGGTAAGGTTGACAAAGTTAGTTGGAATCAGCAATAAACACCGTCATCCATAGAAGTATGGCTGCGGAACAACCTATAGGACAAGAAGTCCCGCAGCAAATAGTTATTATACTTACACCAATGTTTTTACCTTGCGGTTAGTTTAGCGCTAGAATTTTCTTCTATTAAGAAAGTTGCAATGCCTATCTGGTTATCTAACTTCTCACCCTCTTCTCCATCCTGTTGAAAGGATTTCAGCCCTGCATGGCCTGTATACTGTTCTACGCTGTCGGCTACGGCATGCGGATTTGCACCACCCGTAACGGAATTCCAGCCCCATAACCGAGGAGGGTCCAACGCATTAAACCAATTTGCAAGTAAACTTTTATGCTTTTCATTTTTGTAACTTTGCCAGGTATCCCAAGAAACTAACTGAATGTCCATCGCTACGTTCTGGGACCATGGTGTACCTACGGTATTCCCGTAAGCCACATAGTACCCTACGGCAAAATATACAACCAAGGCCATATTCTTTTCGTTAATTTCCACCGGCTGAGGTGAAGCCATTAAAAATCCTGCATTTGAACCATACTCAAGGTCAAATACCAATTCACCGTTACTTTTCACTTCAATCTTTGAGAAAAGTTTTACTGGTTCATTCGGAGCCGCAAATACGGGTTGGGTATTTCCGCTTACTAAATAACTTAATCCATTTAAAGTAGTAGAGGTCTCATTTGAAAATCTGATATTGACTGAATTCCACTGCGACTGCACAAGACCTTCAAACATATCAATTAAGAGAGGTAAGGCAGTACTTCCTATTTCTAACACATCCCCAATACCAAGGACATCTACCACCATACTGCAATCTTTGTAAGAACCGAATGGTGGAATTGTTTCTGAACCAATTGCTTCTTGCACTGGGATTATCACAACCAAATCCTTTTCTGAATCAGTCTGAAATGTAAATGGTTGAGCGATCTCAAGGATTGAGTACTTTTCCTCATCATTATCTTTGTTATTACCAGAAAAGGTGACGTTGGGAGGATCTTCCATGAAGTCGGATTTTTCATACATTGTTGTGAATTCTTTGATGCCTCCCTGCATTTTTTGGGCAAGGCGATAAGGGCGATCAGCAAATGCAATCACGTGCGATTGATCTTGGGGTACAATAAAATGCATACCCACCTTCTGCTCACCGTACTCACCTTCAGCAAGAAAGTCGACATTGGGACTATTGATCAGATAAAGAAGAGAAATACCTTC
>JAENZU010000315.1 GCA_016841125.1 Melioribacter sp.
ATTCCTCAAGTTAATAGAGTTAATTATCAAATTTTGGGAATTTCGGTAGAAGGCAATAAATCTGCCGATGCTTCAACGATAATTGCAAACTCCGGATTAAAAATCGGCAACGAAATTCAAGTGCCGGGCGATGCAACAATGAATGCGATCAATCGTTTATGGTCTCTCAATATTTTTTCCGATGTTCGAATTGAACTTGAAAAAGTAATTGATAACGGGGCTTTTATACTTATTCGTGTTGAAGAATATCCTAGAATTGAAAAAGTGGTTATCGAAGGCGAAGATGAAATTGATGAAGATGATATTCTTGAGGTTGTCAGTTTTATTCGCGGTCAAATTCTAAAACCTTATGATATTTTCAGATATAAAGAAAAAATATTGGCGCTCTACGAAGATGACGGATTTCTGAACGCTAAAATTGAGGCTAAATATTATAGATTCTTTGCAGCCGATACTTCCGATGATGAAATTACGGTTACATGGCGTTACGAAAAAGACTTATCGGATGAGTATGAAACCGTATTTGATTATGATTCCGAAAGATCCTCCGACTTTATTGGGAAAATGAAGGACCGTGTTCTTTTGATGTACGATATAAATGAAGGTGATGAAGTTGTTGTCCGTAAAATTGAATTTATAGGCAACGAAGCATTCGACGACGACGATCTGAAAAGTGAATTTGATGAAACCGCCGAAGCCCGCTGGTGGAAATTTTGGACAAGCTCAAACCTTAAAAAAGAAGATTACGAAAAAGACAAAAAATTACTTGCTGATTTCTACCGCAAAAACGGTTACCGCGACTTTGAAGTTCTCGGCGATACCCTTATGTATTCGGATGACAAGCAGGATGTTAATATACTAATTAGCGTTTTTGAAGGTCCTCAATATAAAATCCGCAATATTGAATGGGAAGGTAATACCGTTTATTCCGATGAAGCTTTATCGGAAAGATTGGGATTCCAAAAAGGTGATGTTTATAACCTGGAAAAATTCACTCAAAATTTGAGATTTAACGAACAGCAGACTGACGTATCTTCCCTTTACCAGGATTTTGGTTACCTGGCATTTAATTTAGAAACCGAAGAAAAAAGAGTTGCCGAAGATTCGGTTGACATTTTAATAAAAGTATTTGAGAGTAGTCGCTTCAAAATTGGGAAAGTAAATATAACCGGCAACGACAAGACGATGGATAAGGTTATCCGCCGTGAGTTGTACACAATTCCGGGGGATTATTTCAGCCGAAGCAATATTTTCCGAAGCATCCAGCAACTTGCTAACTTACAATATTTTAACGTTGAACACCTTTATAATAAAGGTGTGGACTACCAGCCGACGAACGACAGTACAGTAGGTTTGGTTTATTCTGTTCAAGAAAAATCGAGTGATTACTTAAATGCATCAATCGGATACAGCGGCAGTTTCGGATTCAGCGGAGCTATTGGTGTTACATTGACGAACTTTTCAATCGCTAATCCTTTTAGTTTAGGCGGGGGTCAGATACTAAATTTCAACTGGCAGTTTGGCGTTGGAAATTACTATAGAACATTTACACTCGGCTTTACGGAACCTTGGTTTTTAGATACCCCAACACTAATCGGGTTTGATGTATTTGATACCCGTCAGCGTTACGTTTATGATTTACGCCAATCGGGCGGTACATTTAAAGTCGGACGAAGATTAAAATGGCCCGACAACTACTTTTATTTGCAGGGTCTGTTCCGTTTCCAATATAACGATGTTGTTGACGGACGTAATTTTTATTCGGAGGGTGTATCACGTCAATATACACTAGGCGCAACAATAAGCCGAACTGATATCGATAACCCTATCTTTCCTTCCAAAGGTTCTAAAGTTTCATTAAATGGTGAAATTTCCGGCGGTCCGCTTCTCCCGGGTGATGTTGATTATTATAAAATTCAATTTAAAAGCGAGTGGTATAAACGACTCTTTAATACAAACCGCATAGCTCTTTATCTAAGTACAGACCTTGGTTATATTGATGAATTAGTTCCCGGTACGCAAATTCAGCCTTTCGAGTTTTTCTATATGGGAGGCAACGGTTTGGTAATTGCAACCACTCCTCTGCGCGGTTATGATGACCGGGATGTTGGTCCGCGTAATAGTTTAGGCGATGTTGTCGGCGGTCGTGTGATGACTAAATATACCATGGAACTTAGAGCCGCTTTAACACTTGAACCTATACCGATTTATTTATTAACTTTTGCCGAAGCCGGCAATACGTTTTTAAATCTTAAAGATGCCGATCTTACAAATTTGAGAAGATCGGTTGGTATTGGCGCGAGACTATTAATTAATCCAATCGGTTTGCTTGGATTTGATTTTGGATATGGATTCGATCGTAAACTTGTTGATGGTCAAGATCCTCAGTGGGTTTTCCATTTTCAATTCGGACGAGGTTTTTAATCATAAAAATAAAAGAGGTAACAGTGAAAAGATTATTATTTATTTCATTAATATTTTCATTAGGAATTGTAACATTTGCACAACAAAAAATTGGTTATGTTGATTCTCAAGTAATTTTGAACCAGTACCCAGAAGCGGTTAAAGCTCAGTCGGATTTGGATGCTCTCGCCGCTCAATGGTCGAGACAGATCGACAGTCTTTCTCAAGCGCTGCAAAAGGATTATCAGGATTTCCAGAAACAAAGCGCCACAATGACGCAGGACAAACAGCGCGAAATTGGTCAGGTACTTGTTAAAAAGGAACAGGACATCAGAGAATTCCAGCAGCAGAACTTCGGTCAGCAGAATGGCGAACTTTATAGAAAACAGGAAGAATTGCTTTCTCCAATTAAAGAGAAGATTTTTACTGCAATCGATAAAGTTTCAAAAGAAGAAGGTCTTCAATTTGTTTTCGATAAAGCAGGTGATGTTGTGCTTCTCTATGCCGACGAACAATTCGATATAACCTATAAAGTTTTGGATAAACTCAAAAGAGGAAAATAATTTTCCTATAGGCAATTCTTTTCAGTTTATTTTATATTATTAGTCTTATTATTTCTTCTGCAGTGATATTTTCGCTGCAGAAGTTTTCATTTTATTAGATGAGGATAGGCAGTATGAAAAAGATAATAATTCTATTCTCCATTTTTGTTTTAACACTTACCAGTATCTCAGCCCAATTAAGCATAGGGTATGTAGATTCCGATACAATCATGGAAAAATTACCCGACGCACAGGATGTACAGAAAAAACTTGATGATATGGTTCAGGAGTGGCAGGATGAACTTGGTAAAATGGACAAGGAATGGAAATCACGCTATGACGATTATGAAAAACGTAAACTTATAATGAGTGATCAAAAAAGAGTTGAAACCGAAAAAGAACTTATGAAACTGGAAGACGAAGTGAGTCAGTACAGGCAGAAGAAGTTCGGTGTAAACGGAGAACTCTTTACAAAGCAGGAAGAATTAATGAAACCTGTTCAAAACAAAGTTTTCACAGCAATAAAGGAAGTAGCCGAAGAGCAGGAACTTGATTATGTTTTCGATAGGAGCGGCGATATTATTTTTCTTTACGCTAAACCCGATTATGATATTACCGCACTCGTTTTAGAAAAATTAAAGTGATCAACCCGATGGAATTTAACGCAAAGCATGCAGCTGGTCTTGTTGGAGGAAAACTCTTCGGCAGCGAAAATATTAAACTCAATGGAATTGCGAAAATTGAAGAAGCAAAAAATGGAGATTTAACATTTGTTTATCTCCCCGCCTATGAAAAATTCATCGATACAACTCAAGCCTCGGCAATTTTGGTTAAACCGGGCATCGAAAAAGTAAGGTCCGATTTAACATATATTGAAGTTTCCGATCCCAAAACTGCATTCCAAATAATTATAAGTAAATTCTTTAAACCGGTTTTCCCGTTGGAAGGCATCGATGCATCAGCTTCAATTCATGAAAGTGCTGTAATCGGCGAAAATGTTGCTATCGGCAAGAATGTTGTAATAAGTGCAGGTTGTGTTATAGGCAGCAATTCTAAAATTTTCCATAACAGTGTAATTATGGATAATGTTAAAATTGGTGAAAATGCTCTCCTCTTTCCCAATGTCTCTATCCGCGAAAATTGTGAAATAGGAAATAATTGTATAATTCATTCGGGAGCGGTTATAGGTACAGACGGATTCGGGTATGCGCCGGACTCCGAAGGGATCTATCAAAAAATTCCGCAAATAGGAAATGTGCTAATTGAAGATGAAGTTGAAATCGGTTCAAATACCACAATTGACCGTGCCGCAATGGGTTCGACAATCATAAAGAAAGGTGTAAAAATTGATAACCTTGTGCAAATTGCGCACAACGTTTCAATCGGAGAAAACTCAGCAATCTCAGCGCAAAGCGGTGTTTCCGGCAGCGCAAAGGTTGGTAAAAATTGTATACTAGCGGGTCAGGTTGGTTTGGTTGGTCATTTAGAATTAGCCGATAATGTTATAGTTGCAGCTCAATCGGGTGTATCTAAATCAATCCTCAAACCGGGTATTTATTTCGGTTCTCCGGCAAAAGAACTTTCAGTCAGCAAAAAACTTGAAGCTCATTTCCGTTCACTCCCCAAGTACGCTGAAAAAATAAAAGCGCTCGAAGATAAAATAAAATTATTAGAAGACAACAAAATTGCCAAAGAAGATTAAAGGAATATGCCAATGTTAGTAATGCAACGCACAATTTCCAAACCGGTATCGATAAGCGGTAAAGGTCTGCACACGGGTGTAGTTTGTACAATGACCTTTAAACCGGCACCTATCAATTACGGTATTCGATTCGTTAGAACCGATATCGGCGGGGAAATTGAAATTCCCGCAAACACCGATTACGTGGTTGATGTCTCCCGCGGCACTACTATTGGCATTGGCGATGCAAAAGTTCACACTGT
>JAENZU010000316.1 GCA_016841125.1 Melioribacter sp.
TGAGCATAAAGATAGTCTGAAATTGTTCGGGAACTAAATCTATCGGGTAGAAAATTGGAGATAAAAAGAATATTACAGTACCGAAAACTAAAACAAGTTTGGGTACGTCCTTAAAATAAACAGACATAGTTGAGACGATAAGTGAAATTGCCAAAGTAAGAATAATTTGCAAAAACATTATCAGCGGTAAATAAACTATGGTCCAGGTAATAATAGGAAAAAACCAAGAAAATGTTAAGAGATAGAGAAAGATTGTCAAAACAAAGTCGAAAAAGGAAACGGCAACGCTGCTGAAAACAATTAACTCATTTGGGAATGCAATTTTAGTTATTAAGTAGCGGCTGTTTAAAATTGATTCACTTGCATTCACAATTGAGCCGAAAGTGAAATTCCATGCGAGATAGCCGGGTATCAAAAACAAATGATAATTTTCTATTCCCATTCTTAGCACAAACGAAAATATAAGCCAGTAAGTGGCAATGAAAATAAGCGGATTTATCAAAGTCCACAAAACGCCAAGGAATGAGCCTACGTGGCGAAGTTTCAGAAAAGTTAAAAAAAGTTCTGAACCTAATTCGCGATATTTCCAAATTTGTTTAATCTGATACATAGGCTAAAATGATACCGAAATTCTTTTAAATACATTGTTGATAATCAGATAAAATATATTAGCAATAAAGCTGATTTCGGATACTCTGTCCAAAATTTAAAAATTTGTATTCAGTAATAACTAGTTTGAACAAAAATGTAATTATTATTAGTTCATTTGATTTAGCATTTAAGTTAATTTCTGGAAGGGGGCGGGTAATTTAAAAAAAGGCTGTCTCAAAAGGTTTCTTTAGTATTAACCCACATTTTCAAATGTGGGAATGCGAGCGAAAAACACAACCTTTAATAACCGTTTTAACGGTTTTTTATACTTTTGAGACAGCCTCTTTTTTTTTTTGAGGAAATTTAGACTATTTTAGCAAAACACCTTTTTGTGTACTGTTAAATATACGATTCCCGCTTTCGTCATTGACACTTAAATTAAAGAAGTAGATTCCGCTTGCCAAATTTGCAGAGGAAGCATCAAAATATTCTTTGTAATTCCCTTCTTGCAGATAACCTTCTCTAAGAGTTTTTACTAACTCACCCTTTATATCATAAACACTTAAATTTGTAAGTCCGGCTTTATTGAGTTCAAATTGAATTGAAGTTCCCGGGTTGAACGGGTTAGGGTAATTTTGATAAAGTTTATAGTTTTCAGCAATAGCCGATTCATTTTCATCAACAGAAACAATTTGATTTAAATCTAATTTATACATCGATCTTCCGTGGGTGCCGATGGCCAAATAATTATTGGTTGGGTGAATTTTCATATCGTAAACGGAAATTACGGGCAGTCCCGAACCTAGGGCTTCCCAGGACGTTCCGTTATTAAAACTTACGAAAGCGCCAACGTCACTTCCGACATAAATTACATCAGAATTATTATTGTCTAATGCAATTGCATTTACAGGAGATTCGGGTAGGTTGCTGCTGATATCAATCCAATTTGTTCCCATATCTGTACTGCGGAAAACATAAGAAAGCTGATCGCGCCATTTTAATCCTGAAAATGTCACATAAACATTGGCTTCATTTTTAGGATCGACCATAATTCGTGTAACCCATCTGTTTGGAAGTCCTGCAGAAATATCAAACCAAGAATTTCCGAGATCGGGAGTAACCCAAACTTTACTGTCGTCGGTACCGATGTAAATCACATCCGAGTTCGTTTTTGCTACAGCAATGGTCGTGAGCGTGCCGTACCGTGGTAATTGGGGATTGTTAGCTGTAAGCACACCGCTGATCGCATTCCAATTTTGAGCTTTATTTGTGGTTCTGTACAGCCGGTTTGTGCCATAATAAAGAACGCTGTTATTATTGGGATCCATTATAACCGGTGTTGACCAGTTTGTCGGCTCGTTTCCATTTATGCCGTTTGTAGCATTAAAAAAAGATTGACCGCCGTTTGTAGATCTTGCTAAATAACCATATTGAGATTCAGCATAGATATAATTAGAGTTTGTGTAGTCGACAATTACGTAGAATCCGTCTCCGCCCCAAATAGCCTCCCAGTCATCGATAGCACCGGTTGTTGTTCGGATTGTATTGTTATCCTGAGTACCGCCGTAAAGTCTTTGAGGATTAAGTGCATCTAATCCAATTTCATAAAATTGAGTTGCGGGAATTTGTTTCGGATCAGACCAGTTTACGCCTCCATCGGTGGATATGTTTATTCCCCCATCATTTCCGCTGATCAGATAATTAGGATTTGCCGGATTAAATGCCAGCGCATGATGATCAACGTGCAATTCACTCGGCCCACCGTAGCCATAAATTATTGGCCAGGAATTTCCGCCGTTAGTTGAACGCATGAACGATACATCTAAAACTATAATAAAATCGGGGTTTGTAGGATGAATCCTAACTTGACCAAAATACCAGCTGAATGAACTTGTGCCTGAGCCAATTTCAAAATCGTTATCTACCATTACCCAGTTATTTCCGTAATCGGTTGTCTTATAAAGACCGGTATAAACTCCTCCGTCGGTATAAACGGCATAAGAAATAGAAGGGCTAGATTGACTAATTGCCAGACCTATTCTGCCGACACCGGAATTATCATTCGGTAATCCGTTTGTTGGACCAAGCTTATTCCACGAATCTCCTCCATCAGTACTTTTATAAATTCCGCTGGAAGGACCAAAAGATGTTTCCGATTGACCGTAGCCTGCACGACGTGATCTTTCCCACATTGCGGCAAGCATGAAATTTGGATTTGTAGGATCCATTACAACATCTATTGCACCGGTTGAATCTGTAATAAATAAAACATTCTCCCAAGTTTGACCTGCGTTGGTTGATCGGAACAAACCTCTCTGAGAAGTTGGTGCGAAGTTAGAGCCGACCGCAGCCACAAAGATTCTCTGATTATTTGTTGGATCAATAATTATCCTGCCGATATGAGCCGAGAGTTCTAATCCAACATTCTGCCACGTTGCTCCGGCATTGGTGGATTTAAAAACTCCGCCTCCCGGTAAGTTGTTGTGTGATCCATTGGGCTCGCCTGTACCTACATATACGATATCCGGATTCAGCGGATCAACTGCAATATCTCCTGCAGGAAGAACATTCTGCTCATCAAAAACCGGGAACCATGTATTGCCTGTGTCGGTAGATTTGAAAACTCCCCCTGTGGCTGCCGCCGAGTAAACTATTGTTGGATCAACGGGATTAAATTCAATATCAACAATTCTGCCTCCAATATTCACCGGACCGGCAAACTCCCAGTTAACTTGAGATATTTTCTTCATCAAATATGAATTGTTTGTTTCCCGCCTTAATGTTTTAGCTTGTTCAACTGCATCCAAATGTGCTTTAGGATCTACTTTGAAATTGGGATAGGCTCTCTGCATCCACGCCCATTCCGAGGGGAACAAGTCGGGGCCCGCTTTTTTCTTTAATGATTTTGTAAAATTTTCTGTCGGTATTGATGTATAAAAAAAAGTAAAACCGGTGAGTATGAATAATCCTAAAACGGTTAATTGCCTAAAGTTCATGTCGGATCCCATTGTTTAAATAAATTAGATGATTCAATGTGGAAATTTCCGAAATAATATTCAATGATAATAAGTATAACTATTAGATGAAGATATTGTTAAATAGCTTTTCAATCTTTATTTTATATTAGTTTTATTTAAAAGGTCTATTGTATTCTCTTTATTCGGCTCAAACCTAAAGCAATTTTTACTTAGTATTTTCATTTACGAAAAATAAATGAGTGATTAATATGATAGCTGCTTTTCTTTTTCTTCTTTTCTCATCTTTACTATTGGCTCAAACCAACGAAGTAACTTATGAGCGTACGATTGAACTAGACAATCAGATTGGCTCCATTGAGCAGGCAACTAATTTCAGTACAGACAACATTTATAATTTTTATCTCTTAGACAATAATAACAACAAGGTTGTGGTCTTAAATCAGGATGGGAATTTGATAAGAATGATTCCCGAGTTTGCAAATGCTGAATTCTACGACGATCCTGCTGCTGTTCATTTGTTTTCGGATGGGAGGATTGCTGTTCTAGACAAGGCTCTAAAGAAAATTGTGATTGTTAAGAACAAAGGAGACTTAATAAATTCAATTGGCAGCGAATCCGGAGAAGTTTCTTCTTTCGACAATCCGATTGATATGGTAATTGACCCATACGATAATTTTTATATTTTGGATGCCGGTAAACAACAGATTCTTAAATTCAATAATTCCGGACTTTTCAGGGGTGCTGTTGGTATAGTTAATCCTATTGCACTTTCTACCGATCTGGCGCAAAACATCTACCTTCTATTTCAAATTGACGACACTTATGCGGTACAAGTATTCGATTCGGAATTGCAGTTAAAAACAAGGATTGAATTAAAAGGACTGCTCGAGCCCACTGACATTGCAGCAAATTATTACGGCGAGTTTTATGTTGTTGACCCTGAACTCGGCGGCGCCATTAAATATAATACCAAAGGAGAAATTATCGGCAGCCGCATCGGACTGAAAAGCGACAGCAAGGGGCGCGGAAATTTTGCCGATGCATCAAGAATTGTATGCAGCTATTTTGATGACAAGCTGGATCTCGTTTCTATTTATGATTATGAGTTTAATTACATTCAAGTATTTAAAGTTAAAGCTGACTATGAGCGTAATAAAATTGAAACCCCTCCGTTAACTTTCGATGTGAGATACTTAAAAAAACAAAAATTGCCTTTCAAAGATTTCTACGCAAAAAATAATCTTTATTATATAGTTACTCCGGATAACACTCTTGAAATATACAAGGACAGTTCAAAAATTTACG
>JAENZU010000317.1 GCA_016841125.1 Melioribacter sp.
TATTTGGGCGAAAAATATTTCTCCAGTATAAAATCTGACATTTGGTATTGTTTTTATCCATTAATGCTTTTAACTTAAAATAAACAGTAATATGTATTACGAATTGGTGAGTTAATGAAAAGGTTTTTAATTTTCTTGTTTTTAATTGGTGCGGTCTACGCGCAATCAAGTGTTGAATTAATCAGTCATTTAAACCCAACGCCAAGTGCGAGGTATTCTGATATATGGGGCTATGTTGCGCCCGAAGGAACAGAGTATGCCCTTGTTGGTGGTTATACCCAGACTTTCATTATTAGTTTGTCTGATCCCTCAAACCCCGTTGTGGTAGATGAAATCGGCGGTCCAACTTCAATTTGGCGGGATATTAAAGTTCACGAAAATTATGCTTATGTAACAACGGAAGGTTCCGGTGCGGGAAAAGGCTTGCAGATAATTGACCTCTCTTTTCTTCCCGATAGCGCCGTACTGGTAAACACATCAACTCAATATTTTAATACCGCGCACAACTTATTTATTGATGATGGTTTTGCTTATGTAATTGGAACAAACGGCAGCGGCGGAATGCATATTTTAGATTTAAGCGATCCTGTAAATCCGGTTGAAACTGCATATTATACCGGCAGTAATTATATTCACGATGTTTATGTTTGGGACGACACGGTTGTTGCTGCGGCAGAAAATTCTTATGATCTAATTGATGTGACGGATAAATATAATCCTTTTAAAATTTCTGAGAGTTTTACAATTCCCGCAACCTATGCACACTCAGGCTGGATGACCGAAGATAAAAGATACTTTTACGGTACGGAAGAATTCAATAATGTTGATATTACAGTTTGGGATCTTCAAGACCGCACATCATGGCAACTGGTGGTTCCTTCGTGGGAAATGCCCACGAATTCAACGGTCCACAATTTATTTATTAAAGGTAATTACGCTCATGTTTCCTATTATAGTGACGGTTATGTTGTGCTCGATATTTCCAATCCGGAAGTCCCTTTACTGGCCGGTCAGTACAATACAGGCAATGCATGGGGCTGCTATCCTTATCTGCCCTCGGGGTTAGTGCTGATATCAGATATAAACACCGGTCTTTACGTTTTGCAGTTTAACGGCGGGGATATTCCGCCGAATATACAGCAGATTGAAAATTTTAATATTGTTACAAATTCCGATCCGGTCACTCTCAAATTTCAAGTTGTTGATGATTCGAATATTGAAGAGGCAATTCTCTATTACCGCACAGTTATTGACAGCTCAGTTAGTCCATGGTACACATTAAATGATACCGACGGACCAACCGATAATATTTATGAATTTATTGTACCCGGGCAGCAGATCGGAACTGAAGTGGAATATTATCTTGCGGCGAGGGATGATTTTAACCATGTGTCGACTGCACCGGAAGGAGGATCCGGACTTAACCCTACAGGAAAAAATCCCCCGCCTGAATTTTATCACTACCAAATTTTAATTCCCGGCGAACCTGTGCTGACTTCATATTCCCCTGCATCGAACGATACAACAATTTCTCCAGGCACACTTCTAAAGTTTAGTTTGAATGTTACCGATACTTCATCTCTGCCATTAAAATATAACTGGTCCGTTAACGGATTAAGAAGAAGTACTTCGGAATCTTTTACGCTAAATACTTTTTTAGGAATAGTACCTAGAACCGATACCGTAAAAGTTATTGTTACCAATGGATATTATAACATTGAAATTGTTTGGAACATTCATATTGAAGAACCTACAAGTGTTGATGATAATTCACAGCCTATTGAATATTCACTCGATCAAAATTATCCGAATCCTTTTAATCCTTCTACCAATATTTCTTGTTCAATTCCCGATGCGGAACATGTTTCACTTAAAGTATATAATTTGCTCGGACAAACGGTCATAACTTTAATTGACGAATTTAGGAGCGCCGGAGAATACAATGCTTCATTCGATGCTGAGGGGTTAAGTGCAGGAATTTATATTGCCCGTCTCGATGCAGGTGCTTATATTAAGACAATTAAAATGACGCTGTTAAAATAACCGGCCGGCAATGAAAAAGTTAATAGCAATTAGTTTGTTTTTTCTTTTAATCTTTACTTCATGCGAATTAAAAGATGATTCGACCACACCTGAACAACCCGACAATGGTTTTGCATCAAAAGAAGTAGCCGCGGTTTTTGCCGAAAATTGTGCAATATCCGGGTGCCACGCAGGAACAAATCCTCAGAACGGTTTATCGTTGGAAAATTACAGCAGCCTTATGAAAGGCAGTTCACTCCGACCCTTGGGTTCTAACGGAACTACAGGCGGAGATGTTGTAATTCCATTTAATTCGGAAAAAAGTTTGTTATATCAAATGATATCCGGCAATGCATCGGTTAGAATGCCTTTTAACCGGACTGCATTGAGCAGTACCGAACTTTCTACCGTGTTAAACTGGATTAATGACGGCGCTAAAAATATTAACGGAGAAGTTCCGTTTACAAATCCTTCTTACAGAGTTTTTGTCTGTAATCAAGGCAGTGACATCATTTCCACTATTGACGGTGATAATTTTGTTGTTTCACGTTTGTTAGATGTTGATCAGACAGCCGGAATCGACGCACCGCACATGGTAAAAGTTAAAGACGGTTTTCTTTATGCTACTTTAATCAGTGCCGGCAAGTTATTGAAGATACGGCTGAATGATTATCAAATTGTGGGTGAAGTTGCAAATCTGGATTATCCCGGCATGATCATGATAACAAACGATGGAGCAAAAGCTTATGTATCCCGCTCTTCTTCAGCGCCGGGTTCATATTCATCAATTTATGTTATTGATATTCAGCAGATGGTTTTACTGCGCGAAGTTCAACTGCCTGTTGCCGGAATCCCGCACGGAATCGCTTTAACTCCTGACAATGCCACTCTATATGCTGCCAATCTCACAAAAAATAGGATCAGCATTATAAATGCGGTAACCGATAATTTTGTAAACGATATTGTTCTTTCCACTACGGTCGATCATGAACCGATGCAGACTGCCATTTCGCCGGATGGTGCGTACCTTTATGTTTCTGCCAGAGCAACCGGCAAACTGCTTGTAATTGAAACAAACACTAATTCTCTATTTGATGAAATAGATGTTGGACAAATGCCGATGCATATTGCTGTTAATTCAATAGGCAGCAAAATTTATGTTCCGCTTATGGGGGATAATGCCGTTGCTGTTGTTGAAAAAACAAATACTACCTGGGCAAAGACAGCCGAAATTCAAAGCACAGCATTCAGCATGCCTCATGGTGCAGATTTGAGCGCTGATGATAAATATCTTTTTACATCCAGCAGGAACCTTAGTGGAAGTTTTGTTCCTGCCTACGCAGTTGCCGGCGAAAGCAGCAGAGCAAATGTTGCAATTATAAATACTACTACTCAAAAAGTTGAAAAAGTTCTAGAGATTGAAAATTACGGAGCCGGACTTGTTGTAGAGAAATGACCCTTTCGGGTTATTGAGTTTTCACCTTTTTCATGTTATCTATTTCCTATCTTTTAATAAATTTGGTCAAACAGATGAACACTCTGAAGAAACTAATGTTTCTCATCTTTATGTTTTTAATTGTAATTGAGGGGCAGGAACAGAAAATTAGATTCGAGAGCATTTCTTTTGAAGAAGGTATTTCGCACAATGCTGCTTACTCACTTATGTGCGATGATAAAGGGTTTATGTGGTTCGGCACAATGTTCGGATTGATTAAATACGAAGGCAAGAGTTACAAAAAATTCAGGCATGATCCATTCGATGTAAATACCTTAACGAATGACGATATTGTTACTATGACCCAGGATTCCGATGGTGATATTTGGCTTGGAACCTACGGCGGTGGATTAAACAAACTCGACTACGTTACAGGAAAGGTTACCAGATATCCGCCCGAGTTTTTCAAACTTGAAAATGAATGGGACGGCATTATTTGGTCGTTGGCTGAGGATAACGAAAATAATATCTGGGTGGGAACCAATAATGCAGGAATCATAAAGTTCAATCGAAAGTCTTTAGATTTCATTCAATTTAAATATGACTCGACTAACGATAGATCAATCGGCAGCAATTCGATCAGAACAATTTTTGTTACGGGAAAAGGAGAAATTTTTGTCGGCGGCGGCTCCAAAGGTTTGTATATCTATTCCAAAGATAATGGCTTTGAAATTGTTAGCGATATTGCAGACGATAGCGAAATCAAACTCAACATGGTTACGGCTTTCGAAAATTATGGCAGTAATATTCTGATTGGAACTGCCCGGGGTGTATTCCTTTTTGATCCGGAAACCAAATTTATTACAGGGCAAAATGAATTTGAGAGCCTGCAGAATGAGTGGATAAATGAAATTCATATTGACCGCAACGGAAATATTTGGATTGGCTCCGGCAGGGGATTATTTTTTAGGGGGAAAGAAGAAAAAAGTTTTACCAAATTTATAACCGATTTAAATAATAAGAAAAATTCTATCAGCGGAAATAACGTTGTGGCTATAGCAGAAGATCGCTCTGGTATTGTCTGGCTCGGTAATTACTTGGGGGGAATTGATAATGCGTCTTTGAAACCCGTTAAATTTCAGCACTATTTTCACAATCCGCAGAATTCATCTTCACTCAGTTCCAACCGTGTAATGGATTTTGCAGTTGACAGAGAAGGTGTAATTTACGTAGCAACCGGCAAAGGACTAAATAAATTTGAAACTTCCAACGGCACATTTGTAAATGTCTCTGCTAAAATATTTGACGAGAAAAATTATCCTATTAATTATACACGCTCTTTGGTTGCAGATAATAATAATAATCTTTGGATCGGTACATATCGCGGTCTGGTAAAACTTTTGCCGGATAGAAA
>JAENZU010000318.1 GCA_016841125.1 Melioribacter sp.
ACCGGGGTGCCGTCACGTTTCTTGTACGATAAAGATATGCCGAAGGATTTCTTGAAATTATTAAGGAATGAATTGAATCTTGAAAAAGAAGATTTAGTACCCGGAGGCAAGTACCATAACTTCAGTGATTTTTTTGACTTCCCCAATCCGTTTAAACCGGATTTTGAAAATGAAACTCTGCCCCCACTCGAATCTAAAAAATTAATTTCGGGAGATAGTATTTTTGATTCTATAAACCAAAGTGATATATCACTTCACTACCCATATCATTCATACGATCATGTTATAGATTTTCTAAAGGAAGCCGCCGATGATCCCGATGTTGTATCGATAAAAATTACGCAATACCGTGTTGCAAGAAATTCGGGTGTAATTAAGGAAATGATAAACGCCGCCCAAAAGGGAAAAGATGTAATGGCATTTGTTGAATTAAAAGCACGTTTCGATGAAGAGTCCAATATCCAATGGGCGGAAGAGATGGAACGATCAGGGGTGAAGGTATATTACAGCTTCCCGGGTTTGAAGGTTCATGCTAAACTTGCTCTCATCACGAAAAAAGAAAATAACCAATTCAAAAATTACTGCTACATTGCTACTGGAAACTTTAATGAAAAAACCGCGAAGATTTATGAAGACTTCGGACTATTTACCTCTGACGAGCGTATAACAAATGAAGTAGAAATGGTGTTTGAATTCTTAAGCGGGAAATCAGCCGAACACCAATTTGAGCATTTGCTGGTGGCACAATTTAATATGCGTAAAGACTTTATCAGCCTCATAAATAATGAAATTGAAAACGCGAAAATGGGTAAAGAAGCAAAAATCACATTGAAAATGAATAGTCTTGAAGATAAAAAAATGATCAGTAAATTATATGAAGCCAGCAATGCCGGGGTAAAGATTGATATTATAGTAAGAGGAATTTGCTGTTTAGTGCCCGGCATTAAAGGACAAAGTAAGAATATAAATGTGATCAGTATTGTAGATAGATTTCTCGAGCACTCCAGGTTTTATATTTTTCACAATGATGGTAATGAGAAAATTTACGCTTCATCAGCAGACTGGATGAAACGAAATTTAAGCAGAAGGATAGAGACCGCCTTTCCTGTTTATGATGAATCAGTTAGGCAAGAGATTAAAGAATTTATGGCGATTCAATTGAGGGATAACGTTAAGGCACGATTGATCGACAAGAAGCAGTTGAATAAATACAAAAAGAAAACTAATGATCCGGTACGTTCACAAATTAAATTATACGACTACTTCAAGGAAGGAAACATTTAACTTAATAACTCTTTAAATGATTCAAATTCATTTTTAAGTTTTTCAAAATCTTCTCTGAGTTGGGCAAGCTCAATTGACAATGATTCGATTGTTGTCTGTGTTTGTTCCACATTTGAGATCAATGGTAGATCAGGTTCACCGCAAAGTAAATGCATATAGCGGTATTCTCTTCCTTTAGTTCGAGGCAGTTGAACCGCAAGAGGGTCTTCTCTTTTTATCAAAGAAGTCAGCACTTCCTCCACTTCCGCTAAATCATTAAATTCATAAATCCTTGCGCTTCTCCCCTTTATTTCACCCGGAGTCTGGGCGCCCCGCAGCATCAGCACACAAATTACCGCTGTCTCGGCTTTAGTTAATTTCAAATGTGTTGTAATTAGCTGCCTAAACTTTGTTACTCTAAACTCGGATGAAGTCACTCTGCCAATCAGGTTTTTTTCAATTAAATCTTCAACAATTTTCTTAACCTGAGCTTCCGCAAAATTGACAACGGGCTCTCTATTGCTTTTTTGATTGCACGCATTGGTTAAAGAGTTAATTGTTAAAGGATAATACTCAGGTGTGGTATTTTCCTTTTCAATGAAGGACCCAAGCACTCTTACTTCTTCTTGTGTTAATTCCATCGTCATTATTTCCTTTTTTAAGAATTTTTAAAACCAAGCTGTGATCCCGCAAATAATGCTGATGCTTCCGGTGACACAGCGTAAGTATCGGAAAAATTCAACTGCCTGTCAATAAGTGAAAAATTAAATCCGCCGCTTAAATAAGTTACCTTTAATTGTTCTACCGTTATCCCGATAGTCCACAATGCCCGCCATTGTTCGCCCAGAAAAAACTCTTCAAACCATGAAGCTTGATATTCAGACCCGGGAGTAACAAAAACGAACTCTTTGCTTTGAGACAGTAAATATGATTTCAAAGATAAAAGGAAGAATCCTAAAAATACTAGTTTAATGATTTTCATTAGAATCCAATAGATGATCCGAAATAAGAATAAAATCCTTCCGCCGAATTTGTAAAGGTTAAAACAATGTTAAATGTCCGGTCGAGATAGCTTAACCAAACCCCTCCGCCATAAGAGGTATGCCACAATTCTGAATTATCGCCGTCAATAAATGCACGCCCGCTTTGAACAGTTCCGAAAATCCCCAAATCGCCATTAATAATTAATTTTACTTTTGTTAAATATGCACGCACCAAAAATTGACCAAACATTCCGGAATCGCCGAGAAATCTTTCTCTTGCGAAACCTCTTAATGATTCTGAGCCACCGATAAAAATACCTTTAAAGAAAGGATGCTTTCCCCAAACTCTGCCGCCAAATAACCTTGTGGAATAGGTAATATCGGTGAATGTATTTTGGGTAAAATATGTCTGCAGATCCAATTCACTTTTGCCAAAGTTTTTTTCATTTTCAAACCATGCCGGATATGCTTCTGCATTCAAATTAAAATAGAACCCCGAATTAGGTAAATAATTATTGTCTCTTGTATCGTAAATAAAAAACGAACTCACCCCTGCCAACTGAAATTTTCCCAACCCGTATTCAGCCATTGGATTCCGCATTGTGATTACCGGATTAACCATCTTTGTATCTGAGTACTCATAAGAAACTCCGGCTCCGATAATTGAGTTTTCAAATATTTTTGTTTCAATTGAGGAATTGACGCTTACATAATTCTCTTTCATCCTATAAAAATTATCGTCATCGAGTTCTTTATCATAAGGTGTTTCATTCCCCCTCCCAAAATATTTTGTGTAACGCAATCCGGAGAGAAGCGATGAGAATTTAACGGTTGACCCTTTAACTATTGAGTTGAATTCAGAACTTAATTCAAAACTCCCGGTTGATGGTGCGGTAGCAAATTCACCAAAAATTTGCAGTTTGTAATCGTAGGGGTCTGCTCTAAAGTTATATTTCTCAAAATTATAACCGACTCCCAATATAATTCCATCATCTTCATTGGCAGATACAACGGGAATAATCAAAACATCATTTCCCCTGTCTTTTAATGAAGGTTCATATCTTTCAGAAAGACTTTGGAATGGAGGTGTTTTAGAATCATCGTACTCTGTCCCCGCAGACTCATGAATAAATGTTTCATTACCATAATCATAAAAACGCGTTTTATTTTCGGCATCAGGCAGCGGAGTAACTACCGCGCAAAAACCATTCACCTCTGAGCTGTCAATCAGTTCATCTTTTCCCTCGCCTCCGATAATTCTCACGAGAGGACCACTGGAAACATTTCCCCTAACTATTGCAAAATCATCATCTTCACCAAGATAAACTCTTATCTCATCGGTAATTTCATTGTCGAATAACTTATAGTAGAGCGGAGCTTCTTTTTTTCCTCCGTTATCCTTATCTCTTTTATATCTAACTACTTCGGTAGAATTATCACTTAAGCGGTTAACTTCTACATAGTCTTGTTCGTCACTGCAATAAACATCAACAACTGTATTTACAAAACGGTAATAATCATTACTCATCTCAATAAATTTTTCCCGTCGGCTTTTTAATTTATCGGATATTTCCCGTCCATACTTTGGTTCAATTTCAGGGGGCATTTGCTTAACTGCTTTTGCAATCGCCGCGTCGGTCAATCTTGCATGAACATAGGCAGCAACCGAGTCCCATTCATGCTTTGTAATTATCGGAAGAATCCTCCTATCCATATATCTTGCATTCCAGCTAAGATCATGAATGCTGGGGTAATCGTAGTCGAATGTATTAAGCTGCGGCTCAAGATATTCAGCTATCGAAGGCAGCAGTCCGGTAAATTTCGAAAATGGCTGGTCTCTGTCACGCGGAATCGGTCTCCAAATTTCTACACTGTCTTCTTCGTATTTAACCCACTTCCATTGATCTGTGTGCCTGTCCCAATCACCCAGGAAATGATCAACCAACCTGGCTTTTAGAAATTCCTTAGCATCTATTTTCTCGCTTCTCTTCTTTTCAAGTCTGTCCCACAGATCAAGGGTTCCCTTCTCATCAACAGCGCCGGGATAACCGGGTACGGCATCATCCTCTTCATCGGGATGAAGCTCAATCATTCCTAAAATTCCGCCGAATTCATCTCTGAATTCACCGAGCTGCGGATCATTAGGCATTAAATAAAGTGAAGCGGGATTATGGAGTATCCCCACTGAATCTAATATTGGCACAACAATCAAAGGCGCATAAGGGTTGGAGGAGCTAATCTGATCTTTCAAAATATCCGCAACAATAGATTCCCGCAAAGGCTGGGGAAGCAATTTTTCGGGATTTTTATTAAGAGATCTGAATTTCCAAACTTTTCCGTTTTTCGATTTTAATCTTAATGACAATGTTTGAAACCCGCCCCCCTTTTTATAGGCTGTCAACCCTCCGTCATATTTATTAAGATCTAAAATTTCAACTTCAACCGGTGTTGCCCAAACATCTCTCCAATGTGATCCGAGGAAGAGTTCATACAGCCATCCGGCGGCATAATCTTTCTCAGGAGTAATTTTCACTCTATTTCCGATTGTCTGTGCTTCACTCTCAAAATTGATAAGCCCGAATAGAATAAATAACAATAAAGTTTTCTT
>JAENZU010000319.1 GCA_016841125.1 Melioribacter sp.
AACTTTATTCCCGTATGATGAATTTAGTGTAACGGTAGTACTTACAACATTTCCATCTTTATCAACAATACTGTAATGAGTAGTTTCGTTACTTTCTTGCCGGGAAAATACACCGTGCATTACTTCATCGGCACGCTTTGCTTCCGGTCCAATTTTATTGAATATAGTTTTCGCATACTCTTTTGAGATTAAGTTTTCAAGCGGGACATCATAATAGTCAATATCGCCAAGATGTTCTGCTCTATCGGTATAAACAAATTTCAGCGTCTCTGTAAGACGATGTAAATATTCGCTGCTTCCCCAATCATTAGAGCTAATTTCAAAATTCTCTAAAACATTCAGAGCTTCAATAATAGCAACTCCGCCGGAAGATGGTGGTCCCATTGAAATAATTTCGTAATCCTTATATGTTCCTTCAACAGGTTCACGTTCTACGGCATTGTATTCTGCCAAATCCTTCATCGTTAATTTCCAACCGTTGGCGGCTGCTTCATTCGAAATTAGTTCAGCGGTCGTTCCGCGGTAAAAGCCATCTCTACCTTTTTCGACTACCAGTTTTAAAGTCTCCGCTAAATCCTTCTGAATAAGAATATCATCTTCTTCCCAGTCGCCATTGTCTTTAACAAATATTTTTTTTGTTGAAACATATTTAGAAAATTCTGCTTTATTATAATTCAAAGAATTAGCCAATCCCAAGCTTATCGGGAATCCCTCCTCGGCTAAAATTACTGCAGGTTTCATCACATCTTCTCTGCTCAATGTACCGTAATTTTCCAACGCTGAAAGTAATCCGGCAACACTGCCGGGTATACCGGAGGCAGTCCACCCTTCTCTGCTTAATTCCTGAATGTAATTTCCATATTCATCCAAATAAATATTTTTGTGTGCTGAATTTGGTGCCTTTTCCCGGAAGTCAATGGTAGTAGCATTGCCATTGTTCAATTGGATAACCATAAAACCGCCGCCGCCGAGGTTCCCCGCACTGGGATGAGTCACTGCCAGCGCGAATCCAACCGCTACAGCGGCATCAACTGCATTGCCCCCTTTTTTAAGAATTTCAATTCCGACTTTTGAAGCGATTTCACTTGCTGAAACAACCATCCCGTTTTTCCCTCTTTCAGGATCCTTGGAAGCAGGTGAAACTACTGAAAGAAATAGAAGTGTAAGAAGTAATATTTTAGAAAATGTTTGCATCAACATTAATACCTTCACCTTTCAATTGCTCAAGAATAATTTTGATGAGTTCATTTGTCTGCTGTAAGGTTTGTTTTAGTTGTCCAATAAAATCGGGATCATAAAGTAGTTTACCAACGTTGTTTTTCTGTGATCTGGTTTCTTCGGTCAGTTCATCAATTTTTTTAATTAGTTGATTGGCATTTGCCGAGAGTTCATCAAAGTTTTTTAGTACTTTATTCAGATCCTCGCTATTATCGTTTATAAGTTTATTTGCTGCCTCGGCCGCCTCGTTGCTCGATTCGATAAGTTTCTTGAGACCATCTTTATTTTCATCTATTACAATATTAAGTTTTACTGAAAGTTTGTTCAAATTACTTACAGAAGATTTTAAATTATTTTTTAATTCATTATCACCCAGCAGCTCATTAACAGCATTAAAAGTAACTCGAACATCCTTGATTACTTCGACTAAATCCTTCTGTACCGACCCAAGCGCAGCCATAGCAGTTGAAATATCTCCTGAAAAGTTGCCCTGTTGTACTGTTGAATAGTCGATAGGAACTTCTGACATACCCGGGTCAATTTCAATTATTTTTCCGCCCATTAAATCGAGCATCATAATTTGAAAAGTAGCATCTTCTCTCAAGTCGACGTTGGGATCCAGCGTTACATTAACGAAAACTTTAGTCCCTTTTGAATAAACCTCATCCACAAATCCCATTCTCATTCCATTAACCATGACGCGGTCGCCTTTATCAAGACCGGCAACTGTATTGAATTTAATAGAGAGTTCTTTCTCATCGGAGAAAGCATTAAAATTTTTTGCCCAGCCGAAAACATAAAGAAAGAGGAGAAGACTGATTATTACAGTTACCCCGACACGTATTTCAGTTTTTTTTTGATCTTTCATTTTTTATTTAGAAGATCTGTTATTAGTTGATATTCAGTTGAGTCTATAGTTTTATCATTAATAAAGTATTCAATTTTATCTAACAGGACTTCAGCCTGTTCTAGATCTTTGGTTTCCAAATTAGTAAAATATTGTTTCAGTTTTATTTTTAAAGAATCATTATACTTCGAATCTTCGAGTACGTTCACTTTTTTTTCAAGCTCATCGTAGGCAATTTCAAAAACTTTTTCTTTTCCGAACCTCCAAAAATCATCACCATAGTTTTTAATTATATAAAAGCCGATTCCGATTATTAAAGTCAGACCAATAACCACCGAGAAAAAGCAGCCCCTTTTCATTCTTTGGCAGCCATTTGCTGCATGTTTTCAATCAAAACTTTATTCATTCTTTTATTTATTATTTCTTTAACGGTAAATTTATAATTGTTATAAACTAAAGAAAATCCTTCTTCAGGAATTTTACCTGCCATATTAAATATGAAACCTCCTACGGTGTCGTAGTCATCATCTTCAGAGGAGAAGTCGGATTCCAGGAGTTCATTAAGTTCATCAATAGGAAGTTTGCCGAGCACCATGAATGACGTATCATTAATCTTGGTTATCTCAACTTCTTCCCTATCATATTCGTCACGTATCTCACCTACTATTTCTTCAATTATATCTTCTAATGATACTAACCCCGATGTACCCCCGTATTCATCGACAACAATTCCCATGTGCATATTTTTTTCTTGAAACTCATGCATAAGATCGCTGATTAATTTTGACTCAGGAACAAAGAGAGGATCTCTCGCAATCTTTCGCAAATCGATCTGTTCTGGAGATTTATTAATACTCAAATACGGAAGAAGATCTTTAGCGTAGATGATGCCCAAAATATTATCGAGGTTATTTTCAAAAAGTGGAATTCTGCTGTGACCTGAATCCTGAATTATTGTCATCAGTTCCTTAAAATCCGTTTCAATAGGTACGGAAGTCATATCGACACGCGGAGTCATAATTTCTCTGGCGGTTACAGTCTTAAATGAAACCAAACTGTGAATCAATTCGTGTTCATCTTCTTCGATAGTACCTTTTTCAATTCCAATATCTGCAAGATCTGCGAGCTCTGAAGTAAGAATTGCTGTCTTTCCCTTATCAACCTTCAGTTTCGAAACAAAAAATTTTATAATATCTGTTAGTATTTTTGCGATGGGATATATTAATACACTGACCCAATAAAGAGGAACGCTTACAAAACGGGAGAACCTAAGCGGATATTTAGAAGCCCAAACTTTTGGGGTGATTTCCGCAAAGAGTAAAATCATAATTGTGAGCAATACAATTTGTATTATCAGAACAATATCTGTCGGGTAGCCAAATTTATTAGCAATAGATAATGCTAGCGTTACTGATATTATAGAAGCACCAACATTAACAAAAGTATTGCCCAAAAGAATTGTAACAAGTAATCTGCGCGGGAATTCCAACAGTTTAAAAATATACTGCCCGGTAAGACCCTGCTGATCTTTAACTTCCCTTAGTTTTTTCTTGTCAAGCGAAAATATTGCAACTTCTGAACCTGAGAAAAAAGCTGATAATATCAGTAGTATTGCCAATAGTATAAAGCTATAAAGCCAGTCAATTTCCAAATACTTATGAAGTCCTTATTTGTTCAACATATCAACTAAAACGGCAGATCATCATCTTCTTTAGTGGATTCGATTGATTCTCTAACGTTATTAGAGGAGTCATTTGATGAAAAGTCAGAACCGTCGCGGGAATCAAGCGGAATCAATTTATCGGTAACAACATCTGTAAAATATTTTTTAACTCCGTCTTTGTCAGTATATTCCCGCTTATTCAATCTTCCCTCAACATAAAACTTTTTCCCCTTTTTCAAATTTTCCTTAAAATAATCTGATAAAGAAAAAGCAACTATATTGTGCCAGGTAGTTTCATTTACCCAATTTCCGTCTTTGCCTTTGTAACTGTGTGTAGTAGCAAGTGAAAATGACGTTACAGAAACATTGTTTGTAGTAAATCGATGTTCTGCATCCTGTCCTAAATTACCAATAAGCATTACTTTGTTCAATGAAAATGCCACTTAATACTTCCTTATTTTATGAAAGATTAAATTGAATATTAAAAGTTAAGATTTATTAACAAACATTCAAGATTAAATGAGTTTTAACCGAACGAAATAATTTACTCAGCAATCAAAGCTCAACAATTAAAATTTTAGTTTTTCCGTCTCTTAAAACTTCAACACTAATTCTCTGACCGGGTTTAAAATCTGCTAATCTTGCCATGTACTCATAAATATCGCCAACCGGTTTCCCTTCCATAGCAACAATGATATCACCTTTTTGCATACCAGCATTATATGCCGGTCTGCCTTCGATAACAGCCTCTGCTTTCAAACCCTGAATATCTGTGGATGCAACATCTGGCATTATTCCCAAGGTAACTTTAAATTTTGGTCTGGAAGATTGTTGAGTTTTAGGACCTGCCTCCTGATATGTCAAAGCTTCATCGGAATTCGCAATATCTACAACTAAATCGTATGCAAAGTCAGCAATCAACTTCTCACCGATATAATTTATTTTTTCAGCATCATCATCCGGAGTATGGTAATCTTCGTGGGCACCCGTGAAAAAAAATAGCACAGGTATATCATTTGCATAAAATGAAGCATGGTCGGAAGGTCCGTATCCCTCAGGAGTTTTCTTAATTTCGAGTGGAGAAGATTTGAGTGTTTCCTCAAGCATATCATCAAACTCTTTTGCT
>JAENZU010000320.1 GCA_016841125.1 Melioribacter sp.
GGAGATTCTTCCCCCCTTTACAGGTCGTACAAAACCATCCGAAAATAAAGCCGAATCAATTTGACCAACCTTGCTTCTTGCTTCTGAAATAATTTCTCTTTCCTCTGCAATTCTCTCTGATTCATCATTCGGCGGGTTAACATACTTCTTTTTCATGTTATTAATGCGCTGAATTTTATATTCCTTTTTCGCCGGGATGATTTTTTTCAGCATTACGCTTCCGTCATTAAACTTAATATTTAATAGATGTTGGTCGGTATCGTCTCTATCAAACCCGAAAACAAAGATACCTTTGGAATCCAGATGGAGAGGCTCATTATCCAAAGTTACTTTTCTGGCATCTTTAGAAATGCCTATTACAACACTCCCTTGCTTGAACTCACCGTGAAACGTTACATCTTGACCTAAGATTGAAATTGCAAAAATTAAAACGAACAATAATATTTTATTCATGACCGAAAAATTTTTTGTTAAACAATCAATAAAAATAAAGTATTAACCTTTGAATTCAAAAAGGATATTGAATTCTGTTTGCTTTCGCTGCGGAAACAATTCAGTTGTAATCATGGTTGCAGCGTAAATTATTTGGATACTACAAATGATTTTACAATTTTAATATCCAAACTTTTTTATTAAATAAAAATTTATTGAAAATAAAAGGAGTTACGATGAAAATTAAATTTATGCTTTTCCTAATTTTCATTTTCACATCCTTGCTTTATGCGCAAGTGAAGGAAATTGAATTTGAAGAGTTTGATTTGGATAATGGTTTACATGTTATTCTGCATCAGGATGATACTGTGCCAATTATCGCTGTAGCTGTTACCTATCATGTGGGATCAAAAAACGAAGACCCTGAAAGGACCGGATTTGCTCATTTCTTTGAACATCTGATGTTTGAGGGCTCGGAAAATATTGAGCGAAGTGAATATTCGAAAATTGTTGAAGGTGCCGGCGGTGAGCTAAATGCTAATACTTCTTTCGACAGAACATTCTATTACGATCTTCTTCCATCAAACCAGCTTGAGCTGGGATTATGGCTGGAATCAGAAAGAATGCTGCATCTTAAAGTTGACAGCATTGGAGTTGAAACGCAGCGCAGCGTAATTAAAGAAGAAAAAAAGCAAGGTATTGATAATCAGCCTTACGGTACACTACTTGAAGAATTGATGAAACGTGCTTACAAAGTTCATCCTTACAAATGGATTCCAATCGGATCCGCACAATATATTGACCAGGCAACAATAGCTGAATTTATGGATTTCTATAATACCTATTATGTTCCGAATAATGCTACACTTTCCATAGCTGGCGATATTGATATTGATGAAACAAAAGATTTGGTCGAAAAATATTTTGCGGGAATACCCAAAGGTAAAAAAGAAATTATAAGACCTAATGTTGTTGAACCTCCAATGGGAGGAGAAATTCGTGATACCGTTTATGACAACATTCAGCTTCCGGCTGTTATCTTAGCTTATCATATCCCCAAACAGGGAACCGATGATTACTACGCATTAAATATGTTAACAACACTTTTGAGCGATGGTCAAAGTTCAAGAATGTATAAAGAATTGGTCGATAGAAAACAGCTTGCTGTTCAAGCTACTTCAATACCTTTGGCTTTGGAAGATCCAGGTTTGTTTATTGGTTTAGCCCTTGCTAATATGGGAGTTGATCCGCAAACACTCCAGGATGGAATGGATGCAGAACTTGAAAAAGTAAAAAATGAATTGATCTCCGAAAAAGAATTCGAAAAACTTCGCAATCAGATTGAGAACGATATTGTCTCGAGCAATTCAACCGTTGCCGGCAAAGCAGAAAGTTTATCCGACTATTATGTGTATTTCGGCGACACCGATCTGATCAATACTGAAATTGAAAAATATATGGATGTAACTCGAGAAGATATTCAAAGAGTCGCAAAAAAATATCTGGATAAAAATAACCGTGTAGTGCTTTACTATCTTGCTAATTCATCAAAAAAGTAAAAGCAAAAATTGAAAACAACAACGGAGATAGTTAAATGAAAAATAAAGTTTTTATATCAATTTTAATTCTGATGTTTGCTGTTTCAGCTTTTGCTCAGCTGGATAGAAGCAAACGCCCAGAACCGGGTCCGGCGCCTACAATAAATATCGGTGATTACGAATCTTTTCAACTTGAAAACGGTTTGAAAGTTTTTGTGATTGAAAATGACAAACTTCCGAGAGTTTCTTTCTCATTGGTTATCGACAGAGATCCTATTCTTGAAGGGGAAAATGGAGGATACGTTACTTTTGCCGGACAGTTAATGCGAACCGGAACCGAAACTAGAACCAAAGATCAAATTGATGAAGAGATCGATTTTATCGGCGCATCATTCAATACATCGGCAACCGGCGTATTCGGGTCCTCACTTAAAAAACACACGGAAAAGTTACTCGATGTTATGTCGGATGTTGTACTCAATGCAAAATTCCAAGAAGAGGAACTTGAAAAAATTAGAAAGCAGACTTTATCCGGATTAGCATATCAAAAAAATGATCCGGGCTCAATTATGTCCAATGTAAGGAAAGCGCTTACATACGGACTTGATCACCCTTACGGTGAACAGATGACCGAAGAGACTGTCAATTCGGTAACTCTGGAAATGTGCAGTAATTATTACAATGATTACTTTGTTCCGAACATTGCCTATTTAGCAATTGTGGGAGATATATCAAAAAGTGAAGCTGAAGAATTGGTAAATAAATATTTCGGGAGCTGGAAAGGGAAAACAGTAGATCAGTTTACATATGAAACTCCCAAAGCCCCGCTTATCAGAAAAGTTGCTTTGGTGGACAGACCCAATTCCGTGCAGTCGGTAATTAATATAGCATACCCTGTTGATCTGCCGAAAGGCGATCCGGATGTGATTCCCTCAAGTTTGGCTAATACAATCCTGGGCGGAGGAATTTTCTCTGCAAGACTAATTAGTAATCTTCGCGAAGATAAAGGCTACACTTACGGTGCTTATTCTCGACTTGCATCGGATAAATTAGTCGGAACGTTTTATGCCTATTGCCAAGCGAGAAATATTGTTACGGATAGTGCAGTCACCGAATTTTTAAATGAAATGAAAAGAATGAGATCTGAAAAAGTAGATGATGAATTATTGCAGCTCGCGAAAAATTATCAAACGGGAAGTTTCTCACGCTCTCTGGAATCTCCGCAAACCATCGCCAGCTTTGCATTGAATATTGAAAGATATAATCTGCCGAAGGATTATTATAAAAACTACTTGAAAAACCTAAACGCGGTTACATCCGATGAAATTTTAGCAGTTTCAAAAAAATATATCAAACCTAATAATTCATATGTAATTGTTGTAGGAAATGCCGAGGAAGTAGCAGACGGTTTGAAAAAATTCAGCGTTAACGGTAAAGTGGAATTCTATGATATAAATGGTAATGAATATGATCCCGCAGCGAAAGCTATTCCCGAAGGAATGACTGCAGCAGATGTTATTGACAATTATGTTGAAGCAATTGGAGGAAAGACTAATCTTGAAAAGGTAGAAGATGTTACAACAAAAATGACCGGCAAAGTTCAGAATATTGAATTGAAAGTCATCACATACCGTAAAGCTCCGAACAAATCTTTTACAGATCTAGATGCTGGAGTAATGAAGCAGGAAATTAAATTTGACGGTACTAAAGGAAGTCAGTCAGGCATGGGACAAGTTATGATGCTTGAAGGAGATATGCTTGAAATGATTAAGATGCAGTCGACAATGAATATTTATTTTCATTATGACGAACTGGGGATCAAATCCGAACTGACTGGTCTGAAAGATGTTGACGGTACAGACGCGTATGAAGTTACTCTTACTTTTCCCAGCGGTAAAAAATGGCTGAATTATTATGATGCCGAAACAGGATTAAAAATAAGAGAAGTATCCACAACCGAAACAGCGCAAGGTTCATTTACTCAAACTGTAGATTACTCTGATTACAAAGAAGCAAACGGTGTTAAGTATCCATTTAAACTTACTCAGCAAATGGGTATGGGTCCTATTGAATTGGAAGTAACTTCGGTTGAAATAAATACCGGGCTGGAAGATTCGTTATTTGATGTAGAATAAACTTAAAACCCTCAAGGTAATCTTGACGTTTACGATGTCTCTACCTTGAGGGTTATGCTTCACCTTCAAGGTAGCTTATTATATTTTAGCTGCAGTTGATCCAGAGCCTATTTCTAAAGGCATCATTTTAGTAGTCGGTGCCACAGTTTCAACAGTTTCAACGTTGAGTGATTGGGCTGTATTTGCTGCTGATAATACAAATGCAAATTTTGGAAGAGCAGCATACTCTACAGTAACTATGGGAATAGGTAAAAAAGTAAGTACAACAATTAGAGCCTCTAAGGCTTTAGGCGCAAGTGCTAGTTATGTTGAAAAAGCCTGGGATAGTTATTGGAACATTCAATCCTGGGGACTTTGAAAAGCCATATTTAAATGAGGCAACTATGGATAACTATTATGTTTTAATAGGAATGATTCTCTTTGTTTTGATAGGCGTGCATAGTGGATGGAGTATTACTAAGAACATTGACCACTTCAATGAAAATAAAGGTGATTACGATACTAGGAGTTTTTATCTACGAATTATCATAACGGAAGTAGCATTGATACTAGTAGGAGTAATTGCATTTATAATGTTATTCATAAAAGCATTGGATGTCTTATAAATTATTATTGCAGCCTCTCAAAATTTGGGGTGGTGCTTTAATTTGAGTGTAAATATGGATTTTAGCATTATAGTTGTATTCTTATCATCTTGTCTTTTTGCTGGAAAACTAAATCATTTATCAAAAAAACATATAAGT
>JAENZU010000321.1 GCA_016841125.1 Melioribacter sp.
TCTGAAAAGAATGGAAGATCATAAAAATGAATTTGCAGTTATTGTTGCCGGTTATCCTGAAGAGATGAATAATTTTTTAATTTCTAACCCCGGACTCAAATCGCGGTTCAATCATTTTTTCACTTTTGAAGATTATACTCCGGATGAATTGCAAAATATTTTTTCCAACGAACTTGAGAAAGACGAGTTTTCGATTTCGGGTGACGCTTTAGAATTATTTAAAAAAGAATTGATTTCCCAATACCGGAATAGAGATAAAACCTTTGGAAATGCCCGACTTGTAAAAAGATATATCGAAGAATTAAAACTTCAGTTAAGCGAGCGATACTTAGTGCTTCCGGATGAGGAGAAAACAAAAGAATCAATTTCGAAAATAATTAAAGAAGATATTGAGACAATACTACTGCCGGCAAGTTCTAAGTCCGTAAAACTTCCCATTGCAGAAGAAGAACTTGTAATTGCATTGGAAGAACTCCACTCATTAAGCGGCTTAGCGTCTATAAAAAAAGATGTTTCAGATATGGTTAAACTTGCCCGCTACTACTTAAGATTGGGTGAAGATCTGCATGATAAATTTTCATCGCATATTTTGTTTCTGGGTAATCCCGGAACCGGAAAAACAACTGTGGCAAGAATTTTAAGCAAATTATTTTCGGCATTGGGAATTCTTGAACAGGGACATTTGGTGGAGACAGACCGCAGCGGATTAGTTGCGAGTCATATTGGTCGCACAGCGCAAAAAACTCATGAAATTATAAATAGATCATTGGGAGGAACCTTGTTCCTCGATGAAGCATACGCACTTTCCCCTGCCTCGGAAAATGATTTTGCGAAGGAAGCGATTGATACACTGCTGAAAAGAATGGAAGACGATAAAGGAAATTTTATTGTTATTGCCGCCGGCTACACTGATGAAATGAAAAGATTTTTGGTGACTAATCCCGGTATGCAATCACGATTTACAAAATCATTTTTCTTCGAAGATTACTCACCGGATGAACTAATGGAAATATCGGTTGAGTTATTGAAGAAATCAGACAAAGTGCTCTCTGAGACTGCAGAAGAATTCTTGTTCAAATATTATCAAGATCAATATAGAATGCGGGATAAAACTTTCGGTAACGCCAGACTTGTTCGGAACATTGTTGAAAAAATCATTCGCAATCAATTACTGCGGGTTTCCGATCTTGAAATAGATGAAGCACAAAAAACTTCGAATGAAATAACAATTGAAGATGTAAAACCAATTGAAGAAAAATTTTCGGTTGCTAAAAAATATTCACTCACAATTGATCAGGAAAAGATAGACGAATACGTTGAAAGGCTGAATGAATTAACAGGATTGGGAAGTGTAAAGGTCTCTGTTAGGAAAATGCTAAGCGGTCTAAAAGTATCTCAATTACGCAAAGAGAGAGGACTGCAAGTTATCGAAAAACCTCTGCATTCGGTATTCATGGGAAACCCCGGTACGGGAAAAACTACGGTAGCCAGATTATTAAGCAGTATTTTTAAGGAGTTGGGGTTCATTGAAAAAGGACATTTGATTGAAGTTGACAGAGCAGACCTAGTAGCAGGTTACGAAGGTCAAACCGCAATAAAAACAAATAACCTAATTAAACAAGCGCTCGGCGGCACGCTTTTTATTGATGAAGCTTACACACTTTCAAGAGGCAGAGGTGATTACGGGCAGGAAGCAATAGATACTTTGTTGAAGAGAATGGAAGATCACAAAAATGAACTTGTGGTTATAGTTGCCGGCTATCCGGGGGAAATGAGTAAGTTTCTATCAACTAACCCTGGGCTGAATTCCCGTTTTAATAACTTTTTCACCTTTGACGATTATACTCCTCGCCAGTTATTGGAAATTGCAGATCGCATAGCAAATAAAAGCGGATACAAATTGGATGAGGGCGCTCTTCAAATATTTCTTGAATTGTTTAATGTGATTTATAAAAACCGTGACAAACATTTTGGCAATGCAAGAACCGCGAAAAATCTTCTTTACAAAGCAATCAGCAACCAGGAAGAAAGGCTCTCCGGGCTATATAAATATCAAGATGAAGATTTGATGACTATAACGTTTGAAGACGTATCAGAAATAGATTTGGAAAAAGATCTCAATTAGCATCTATTTTCTGAGCGAATGTAAAAATGTATCCGTTATTTTCTTTAACGGTGAACTCGCGCATTCCGTAAAACATATCTTCCAGATCTTTTATCAATTCACAGTTTTTAGTTGCTCTTTCATAAACCTCATTTATATCGGATACAACAAAAAATAGTGTGAACGTCCCGCCGGTATCTTTTCCTTTAATTAGCGGTAAATCGGCTTCAACAATATCCTTTTTTAATAGCATCAACTGAACTGAATCAGCTTTCACAGTTGCAAATACAAAATCTCCGCTATCCGGTACAGTTTCAGCCACCTTGAATCCAAAATTCTTTTCGTAAAATTCTATTGTCTCATTTACACTTTCTACCACTAAGTTTACAGTCACTGATTCAAAAGTCATTTTATCCTCACTATCATTAGTAGTTTTAAAATTCAAACTAAAATTTCCAACCAGAATCCAAAATATTGCAAATCCCAAAAAGATTGCCGGCAGTACCAAAAATGCAGATGATACTTTTTTCATTTTTCTTCTTTATTAAGTTTTAAAGCAATACTGCCGATTAAGTTCACTGCTGATTTCTGCGAAAATAATCGTTTCGGAATATGACTTAATTTATTTTTGAATCCATGCGTATAGGAAATCTTTTTCCCAAGAACACTCAACGAGGCAGAAGCGACTTCATCGGGATCACTAAGCTTGTGGTTCGATTCTGACACTGTTAGTCTTTTAAATTCGGTATCGGTAGAACCCGGGTTCACAGTTAAAACATCAATATTGGATTTTTTAAGTTCGTACCATAGTGCATTACCCAGAAAATGGTTAAATGCTTTTGAAGCTGAATAGATAGCCATTAAAGGATTTGGATTTATTGCGACCAAGGAACCCAGAAATATTATCGCCCCTTTCTTCTTTTCAACCATCGGCTTAACAAAATGATGAGTTAGTATTGTTGGTGCAAGACAATTGAGTTTGACAAGAGTTGCATCGTGTGCCGAATCATTATTTTGGAAAAATCCGGTGGAACCAATTCCAGCATTATTAATTAACAGTCCAACTTCTTTATCCTCTGTTTCATTTATTATTAACTCTAAAAAGTTCTCCCCTGTTAAATCAACTTGAATGGCAATAACATCACGGTTGAATTTTAATTTTATCTCTTCTTTTATTTCATTCAAACGCTCAATTCTTCTGGCGGCTAGAATTAGGTTCATCCCTTTTTCAGCGAGCAAATATGCGAAGCTTCTTCCAATTCCTGAAGAAGCTCCAGTAATAAATGCGTATTCTCCGTATCGTTTTTGCAGTGTCATTTGCTTGCTATTTGTCACCGCTGATAAAATCACCGAGAATTCCTAAACCCCCTACTCCTTTATTTTCGCCTTTCTGCTGCCACTTAGCTGCCGCAAAAACTCTATCTGCTAATCTTGAAAATGGCAGACTCTGTAAATAAACCAATCCTGGTCCGGTTAAATTTGCAAGGAATAAACCTTCACCTCCAAAAAGCGCATTTTTAAAACCGCCGACAAATTTGATGTCATAATCCACTGTTGGAGAAAATGCAGCAAGACAGCCGGTATCAACTTTTAGCGATTCACCTTCCCTCAATTCTTTTTTAATTATAGTACCGCCGGCATGCAGAAAAGCCATTCCGTCTCCGGTTAGTTTTTGAAGAATGAATCCTTCACCGCCGAATAAACCTGCACCTATTTTTTTTGTAAAAGCAATCTCAATTTCAATTCCTTTTGCCGAACAGAGGAATGCATCTTTCTGGCAAAGGAATGAACCGCCGAGCTGATCTAAATGAAGCGGGATGATCTTGCCCGGATACGGAGCACCGAAAGCAACATGCCCTTTACCGCTGCCGTTCTGCAAAAAAGTTGTTATAAAAAAGTTCTCACCTGTAAAGATTCTTTTAAAACCTTGGAATACTCCGCCTCCAGTTGACGTCTGCATTTCTATTGCATTTTCCATATACATCATTGCACCGACTTCAGCACGGACACCCTCTCCGGGGTCAAGCTCTATTTCGACAATCTGCATGTCGTCGCCAATAATCTCATAATCAATAATATCAGCTATAATTTACTCCTACTAGATTATTATACTTTTATTTTTAGTTCATTATTCATTTATTTAAAACTAAATATAAAAATTCTTTTCACTTAATTAAAAACTTATCATGAATTTTACCGGACATATAGCCGGAGGTACGGTTACCGCCGGTGCATTAGCTGCTAGTGCTTTGGTATACGGAAATACTTTCGGCACAAACTATACAATTGAAGATTCAATTAGAATATTTACAGTCACCTTATTTTTCAGTCTATTCCCCGATCTTGATGTTTCATCGATACCTCAGCGATGGTTCTTCAGAGCAATATTTGTTCTGCTAATAATATTGGGTTATACCGGTGAGTATCAATTGGCAACACTTGTTGCAATAATTGCAATCACGCCGGTTTTAGATCATCATCATGGATGGACCCACAACCTTTATAGCCCGATACTTGTACCGTTTTTTCTTATATTGGTTTATGATATTATGCTGCTAAAAAATAATACCATGTTTAACACACCGATTTATGCTTTCAATAAATATTTATCAAATTATTTTTGGTTTTTAATTTCGGCGCCTGCAGGCTGGTACACACATTTATTTTTAGATTCTAAGATTCCGTTTTTAAATAATAAACGTGGACACTTGTAATATTATTTCAATATAGAAG
>JAENZU010000322.1 GCA_016841125.1 Melioribacter sp.
ATTTTGTTACTACTCCTCACTACGGTACCGAGTTGAGAGAAGATCTTCTTAATCAAAATTTAGTAACGAATGAGGTTGATTTTAGTTGGTATAACGGAGGTCACGCTAATATTAAAACTAATCATTTATCCTCCGATGAGATTGATCGTTTGGTGCTAAAAATGTATTCTAAATTTAACGATATTGACGCGATTAAAGATGGATTCATGTGGCGCCGTCATGTATTATACTTTTTTCTGCGGGCTGCGAAGTATTTAAGTAAAGATCTACTCAGAGCTATGATTCGAATTTTAAAGAACGAGAAAGACCCGCTAATTAGAGCCCGTATAAATGATGTAAAAAGAAGGAAACGATGGCTGCTTGATACTGATTCGGACAGACTTAATCGTTTATTTAAAAATGTTAATTGAAATCAGTCCACAGTAATAGCCTTTTGAATTTAATAGTGTTTGTTTTTACCACTCCGGCTTTCGGTGATGGTCACGAGTTCTTTTATGGGAATCTTCCAGTCAACCCCGCTCTTTGGAGTAACCTGGCAAATGAGAGATAAGAAATTTATGCTTGTAATAGCTTACAATATTTTTCAATTGTTCAAACCTGATAACAAGTAATAGAGATAAAGCTGCTTGCTTGAATGATCTTAAATTCATATGTTCTCAAATTAATTTGATACTTTCGGTACATAAAAGTACAAGCAGATTATTACTGAATTAATCTTTGCTGAAAATATAGTTCTAAATTCACATTATAGTTAAACTGAGTTAAGTTATGTTTTTCCTGTCGCGCATTGATACCTTTTTAGCCATCATAATATTAATTGGTTACTTCGGACTACACTTTTTTATTTATTATAGTTTTGTGCGTTTTTTTAATGTAGATAAAAGATCACAAAAACTATTAGTTTCAAGTATAACTTTATTTCTAGGCTTAAGTTTCCTTCTTGCGTTTTCCCTGCCTCATGATTTAAACTATTTTGTAAGAAATTTACTTTCTTCCATATTCCCAATTTGGATCGGTATTTTTTCTATTTTAATTTTGTTCCTCTCTCTTCTTTGGATTATTAAATGGATTAATGATAAGATCAAATTTAGAATTCCATTAAAACCTCTCGCCTTGTTTTCTTTTATAACTCCGGTAATAATAATTTCATATGGTTTGTGGCTCAGTTTCAATATTCATATAAATGATGTCTTCATACCGGTAAAAAATTTGCCTTCATTCTGGAATGATAAACCTATCGTACAATTAGCGGATTTACATCTCCGATCCGAACATCAGGTAGAATTTGTAAATGAAATTACTGATGAGATTAATAGAATAGCCCCTGAATTAGTAGTAATTACAGGGGATTTTATAGATAGAAGGGGCCAAAACATTGAAGAGCTGCTATCTCCATTTAAAAAAATCTCTGCTCCGATTCTTTTTACTACCGGCAATCACGATCGTTATTCTTCACTGATTAAAATATTCGAAGAATTAAATATTGATTACATAAAAATTTTACACAACGAACTTTATGAGAAAGAGGGTTTACAGGTTATAGGACTTGCTTACCCTCGCCGGGATGAAGACAATCCGGCAGATATCCTGGCGAAGGATATTTCGTTTGACCCGAATAAACCGGCAATATTACTTTATCATACTCCAACTACTATCGACAAAAATAAGATGGGTGACCGTTATGTTTCTCCGAACACCGATTTTTCCATTGTAAAAAATGCGGGTATTGATATTCAATTATCTGCGCACACTCATGGCGGACAGTTCTTTCCGCTTTCATATCTAACTGATTATTTAAATAATGGCTACGATAACGGTTTACACCGTGATGGTAATTTCTCGATTTTTATCAGCACCGGACTGGGAACCTGGGGTCCGCCTGTCCGCACATTCATTCCTCCTGAAATTTCTGTAATTCATCTATATGAAAAATAGCACAAATCTAAATTGGTTTAGATTATAGTATCATTGATTGTAATTTCTTGATATATAAAACTAAAGTGCGCTTATAATAATTGACTAAAAAATCAGTAATTCAACTAAACGATTCTTTCTTTATTATTTTTACTCTTACAAGGTTTTTACACTTCTTTTCTTTTTAGAATATTCAACAACCATCTTATATTTAATTTTGAGCCGCATCATAAAGCCTTGCACTTAAATGAGCTGCAAGGCTTTTTATTTTTAATGAGAAAATGCTCAAGTTATTTATTCAGCAGCAAATATTCCCAACCCTGAGTTGGTATTTCCATTCGGACCAATCTTCTATTTGATGTAGCAATGTAAATATGAAGTTCCGGTTGCGTGCCTTTTAGAACCACATGATATGCTTCAAATTCTCCTGCCGGAACTGACACGTTTTCAATACCCTCAACCACTAAATTTACATCCCAAATTATATTCTGCTGAACAAAATACATTTTTAATATATGCGTAAAACCGACCGCTAACGGCAAAGCATTTAGGATGTAGAAAAAAGATGTCCTCTCAACAGTACCGGAATCTAGATTGCGTTGATACTGATCTGATCCTGATTGAACACTTACCGCCGAGCTATCCCAAACTGCAGTAGTTAATTTTGTTCGTGAATTCTGCGTTAAAGATTCCTCAAAACTAATTAGATTATAAGTTTCACTATGCATTTTTGTAATTATAGTTTCCTCGAAATTAAGCGGCGGAACATCGGTGTATTCTTCAACAACGAACATACCATTATCATAATATCTATTAATAACAGATATCCCTTGTTTTGAGCCGCTTAATCTCATTTCCAAACTATCAGTAGTTTCTAACATGTATTCCGATTTAAAGGGCTGTAATTTTTTTAATGTTGTAACAAGAATCGAATCAGAAAACTTTGACTCATTATTTTGATTTTTTGCTTGAACTCTAAAATAGTATTCGCTTCCATCATTTAAGTCATTTACTCTGTATTCAGTTGTATTTTGCGGCACTACGCCGGCTATTGTCCACGGATTGCTTTGGGATCGATACTCTATAACAAATTGATTTTCATTTGCAGAATTATCATTCCATATCAGATCAACATATTCGGACGATATATAAGTAGTTTCTAAATTAGTGGGCACACTTACATTCGCGGTACTATTATCAGGCTCATTAATACTCTCTTCCGCGCATGCAGAAATGAATAACATTATGCAGATCGTAGCTAACTTTTTCATTCTAAATCCTTTCAATTTATTTTTGAAGAATCATTTTTTTCACTTTATTAAAACTATCGCTATTTAGTTGATAGATATAAACTCCGGAAGGCAGATTAACGGCGTCAAACTTTACTTCATATTTGCCGTTTTGCTTTTGTTCATTTACTAATGTTGCTATTTCTTTTCCGAGTATGTCATATACTTTTAGCGTAACGTGCTCACTACTAGACACTGAATACTCAATACTCGTTGTGGGGTTAAATGGATTTGGATAGTTCTGTTCGAGATTAAATTTATTTGGAAGTTCTGCTTCCTCTTCAACGTCAGTTAATCCGAGAATACCTACTATCATTCTTAATGATCTAGTTCCATAATCAGATACATAAAGCGTATCTCCTGTTACTGAAGAGGTAATGCCGTTCGGTTCGTCAAAAGTTGCCGTCGATAAATTTCCGTTAGCCTGCCCACCGGAGCCTGTTCCCGCGTAAGACATAAAATTTGTTCCGTCCGTAGCTACCCGGTAAATTTTATTTCTCTCAAAAGCGGTAGCATATATGTGTCCATCGGAATATGCAATAAATCCCAGCCACCCCGAGACATCCGCAATTTCGGTTATTGTTCCATCCAGTGTTCTCTTGAGAATTTTTCCATCTGTAAAGTTGCCGATATAAAGATTATACTCCTCATCAAACACTAAACCAACAGGACCATTTAATTTATTATCGGTTGAAAACGCAGCAAGAGTTCCATTTGTTCTATAAATAGAAATCTTTGAGTCTTGATATTGCGATATAAGCATATTACCATCCTGATCAAAAGCGATACCTGTTGGATTATTGATATTTGAAACTACATTAGTAACTTCTCCGGTTGGAGAGACTTTATCCACTCTATCACCTAAAGCGCTGGGCACATAAAGGTAACCATCAGGACCAAAAGCTATTCCATTGGGTGAATTAAAACCACCGGCAAAAATGCTGGTGTTACCATCCAAAGTAATTTGTGTGATCTCCGATCCGTAATAATTTGCGGCATAAATATTTCCTTGATTATCCACTGCTAAACCGTCATTAAAGGTGGATGGACCTTGAACCAGTGTTTTTACTTCTTGTGAATAAATTAAAACGCTGCAGAGCGCAAAAGTTAGAATTAATAATAGTTGCTTATTCATGTTTCCCCCATCTGTTTGTTGTTGAGTTTGTAAAATCGATATGAATTAAATTTATCCAGCGTTCTTCGCTGACGTAGATATAATCGTCTGATAACCATTTAAATTTTTCGGGAAGTCCTAATTCTTGCAGTTCCTCTAAAGTCACACCCGAGTTAAATTTTTCACGGATGAATTCAATTGATTCTAAAAGAGCAGTATGGTAATTCTTAAGATCCTTCAGAGAGTATATCTCTATCTCTTTGGGTCTCAGTGTAGAGTGCCCGGGAACGATTTTCACATCTCTAGGGTATTCATTAATTATATACTTAATGTTTTCAAAGAATCCCTCAATAGATCCGCCATTGTAGATATCAATTGCCGGGAAGTCATCCAGGAATAAATAATCTCCCACTGCTAAAACATTCGCATTCTTGAAATATATCAATGCATCACCGCCGGTATGACCATGTACATTTGGCGGAGTTGCAACTTCAATAGTTTCCTCATTTATAT
>JAENZU010000323.1 GCA_016841125.1 Melioribacter sp.
TAAAAGGGCTGGATTTGATGTAAAAATTATTTTAGGGTCTGCAAAGAATTTTAAGGTCACTTCTGAATCTGATATTGAACTTTTTCATCTTATTACTTCAAACACTAACATATCTTAATTTTTCGTTGAATTAAAACTTTAAAATCTTTATGTTTAAATACATTTAGGATATAAAAGATGCTGAATTTAATTGTTATTGTAATACTTGCTTATCTGGTCGGATCAATTCCCACCGGCATACTTGTTACCAAAAAAGTTACCGGTAAAGATATTCGTGAACTTGGTAGCGGAAACGCCGGCGGTACGAATGTTTCAAGAGTTCTCGGCTGGAAATACGGAACCCTGGTTATTTTACTGGACGCCCTTAAAGGTTCGGTTGCGGTAATTTTGATTTCAAGATTATATCTAGGCAGTTTTCCTTTTCCTAACGCTACCCCTTTTGATGATTTTACACTTGTTCAAATTATTGCGGGTGTCTCTGCAATTATCGGTCACATTTGGACAATCTTTGCAGGTTTCAAAGGCGGTAAAGGAATTGCAACCGGTTTGGGTGTTTTAGTTGCGGTAGTAACTGTTGATCTTCTTTTAGCATTTGCAATATTCCTAATTGTCGTTTCAGTTTCAAGATACATCTCACTCGGCTCGATAACCGCTGCTGTATCCGTTCCTTTAATTATGATTATTAGAGAAAATGTCTTTCATGTTGATATTTCTGGTTATCACACGCTGCTTCCTTTCGCAGTTGCAATAGCACTGCTGGTATTATATACTCATCGCGCAAATGTTGATAGACTAATACACGGAAACGAAAACAAGTTTTCTTTCAGTAAGAAAAAATCTTAAATGAAAGTTACAGTTTTAGGTGCGGGAGGCTGGGGTACCACTCTGGCGATTGTTCTCCAAATGAACGGTCATGATGTTACATTATGGGAATATAAAAGATTATACGCCCGCACGTTGCGTAAAACACGCGAAAATAAACTATACCTGCCTAATGTAAAAATTCCAAAAGAAATAAATGTTACTCATGATCTGCAGGAAGCATGCGAACATAAGCACATGATAGTGGTTGCCATTCCAACGCAGTATATCAGAGGTGTTATAAAAGATGTAAAAAATCTAAATTATAGAAACACCACTTTTGTAAGCGTTTCCAAAGGTATTGAAAAGGATAGCCTGCTTACCGTATCTCAACTTCTTAAAGATGAAATAAAAAACTTAACCGATGATCACATTGGAGTTTTATCCGGACCAAGCCATGCCGAAGAGGTAAGCAAGAGAATACCCACCGCGGTTGTATCTGCATCTAAAAATGAAAATACAGCAAAAGAGATACAAGCTGCATTCATGACCTCTTATTTGAGAGTTTATTCATCAACTGACATTATTGGGGTTGAACTTGGCGGCGCACTTAAAAACGTAATTGCAGTTGGTGCCGGAATTATTGACGGTGCCGGATATGGCGACAATACCAAAGCTGCCATTATGACACGCGGAATAAAAGAGATATCCAGACTGGGTGTTGAAATGGGCTCGCAATTAGAAACGTTTATGGGCTTGTCAGGCATGGGTGATCTAATTGTTACCTGCATGAGCCGCCACAGCCGGAATAGATTTTTTGGAGAGCAAGTAGGCAAAGGCAAGAAGCTTAAAGATGTTTTGAAATCTATGAACATGGTAGCCGAAGGAGTTGTTACAAGCAGGGCTGTTTATGATTTGTCGAAAGATTTGGGTGTAGAAACTCCAATCTGTACCGCAACATATAAAATTCTCTATGAAGATCTTGATCCGACGAAAATGACTTACGAGCTGATGACCCGCGACATGAAGCCGGAAACTTGGTAACTTCAAAAAAACATTCCTCTCCCTAAAATTTTTCTTATATTTATTTTCATTTCAGATTAAATTTATTAATGACTGACAACCTTTCACAATCGGTTCAGTATCTAAAGTCTGTTGGACCAAAACGTGCCGAATCTTTCAAAAAGATAGGCATTATTAACCTCCGGGATCTTTTGTTCTATTTTCCTTCCAGGTATCTTGACCGTTCAACCATATTAAATGTTGTTAAAACGAATCAACTTATTATCAATGGATATGAAGGAGAAGTAACAATTATTGGTAAGGTTGAAGATACTGAGCTGATCCGGAGAAGAAAACAGATTTTCAAAGTTACATTTAAAGATTCTTCGGGATACTTCGATTGTGTTTGGTTTCATGGGATAAAATATTTTCAAAACAGATTTCAGATTGGTGAATATTTTGCGATATCCTCAAAACCTGTACTGACGAGATATGGTCACGTCCAATTCGTTCATCCCGATTTTGATAAGATCGACAGTAAAGAATCGGAAGACTTTCTTCATACCGGAAAGATCATTCCTTTCTACCCCCTTCCTAAAGAGCTTAAGCAAACAAATATCGGCGATCTAAGTTTACGAAGAATAATACGGAGCGCCGCTGAAGAATATGCCGATGAATTGAAAGAAACTCTACCGGCATATTTAATCGAAAATCATAAACTAATAAATATTTCCGAAGCGGTAAAAGAAATTCACATCCCAAGTTCACAATCAAATCTTGTTGAAGCAAAAAACAGATTTAAATTTGAAGAGCTATTTTATCTCGAATGCATGGTTGCACTTCGCAAGTATAAAATCAAATCGAATATAAACGGAGTTCCATTCATAGTTCATCCTGAGCCGATAAAAAAATTTCTTGATTCACTCCCCTTTGAATTGACGGAGTCCCAGTTATCCGTACTAAGTGAAATCCGTAAAGATATGGAAAGCCGCCAGCCGATGAACCGCCTGCTGCAGGGCGATGTTGGAAGCGGCAAAACTATTGTCGCTCTGATTGCATGCTTGATAGCTGTCTCAAACGGTTACCAGGCTTCGATAATGGCACCTACAGAAATTTTAGCCAACCAGCATTTTTTAAATATTAAAAAGCTATTATCAGATACCGATTTAAAAATTGAGCTGGTTCTCGGCGGACAGAAAAAATCAAAAAAAGACTCGGCTTTAGAAAACATCAAAAATAGTGAGGCGGATATTGTTATTGGAACTCATGCTCTTTTCGAAGGTATGGTCGAGTTTAAAAAATTGGGATTAGTAATAATTGATGAACAGCACCGTTTTGGAGTAGCACAGCGCGCAAGACTAATTGAAAAAGGATTCAGACCGGATGTGCTGGTTATGACTGCAACTCCAATTCCGCGCACACTTTCAATGACTGTATATGGCGACCTCGATATTTCAACAATTGACAAAATGCCGTTGAATAGAAAAGTGATTAAAACACATATAACTTCCGACCGTAACCTGCCCGATGTTTACAATTTTGTTATAGATAAATCAAAAGAGGGATACCAATCCTATATCGTCTTTCCGCTGGTGGAAGAATCGGAAAAGCTGGAATTAAAAGCTGCGGAAGATTATTACTCAAAATTGAAAGATACGTATTTTAAAGATCTCCATGTCGGACTGCTTCACGGAAGAATGAAATGGCAGGAAAAAGAAGAGACAATGCTGCAGTTTGCAGAAAAGAAATTTGATGTACTGATATCCACAACGGTAATTGAAGTTGGAATTGATGTTCCGGCTGCAAACATTATTGTAATAAATGATGCATTCAGATTCGGGCTTTCGCAGCTGCATCAACTCCGCGGTCGCGTTGGGCGAAGTGACAAACAGGCATACTGTATTCTAATTACCAAAAATGAATTTATCGGGAAAGCCAAAACTTTTGATTTCAATTTTGAATATATGTCGAGAGCAGAAATTGAAAGGAATAAATCAAAGATACGATTGAATGCGATGGTTAAATACCCGAGCGGATTTGATCTTTCCGAAATCGATCTAAAATTACGCGGTCCAGGAGATATCTTCGGCACAAAGCAAAGCGGGTTGCCTGATCTAAAATTTGCAGATATAGTTGAGGATTCTTCAATATTGCTCGAGGCGAAAAATGCGGCTTTCGAAATAGTTGAGGACGATCCCCGGTTTGATAAAGAAGAAAATCGAATTATCAAAAATAAATTACTGGAAGATTATTCTGATAATTTGAAATATTCTACAATAGGGTAAAATCCTTAAATCAAATATGCAACTCTACAATATCGCCGTCGTTCAAGACGTGATCTCTTCCCACTTGCTGCCCGTCGTAAACATCAGCACCCCAAATTTTTGCACTTTTAAGATTAACCAAAAAATCTTTGTGAACCTTTTCGGCAAAATTTTCCACATTACTTCCCGCATCCAATACGAAAGGTTTAGTTTTATCAGCATCTTTGCCCGGCGGTTTAGAATAAACGCGAATAATATTCATTGCCTTAATAATTTCTTTTTCGAATCCAACTATATTCCTTTTCGTTTTTATTGAAAGCGGGATAACATTCCACTCTTCTTCCAGAAGTTCTTTAAGAACAGCAAAATCTTCGCTGCTCGAATCATCATCATTTTTATTTACCACTAACATCATCTTCACTTTATGGTGATGTTGATCAGAATCGTATTCAATTTGCTGGGGAATAATCTTATTCTGCTTTAAAGTTTCCAACGATCTTTCATATTGCTGAAGAGGAAAAGCGGTTAAATCCAGTATTAATAAAACAAGGTCGGAATTTTTAATTAAATCGATCAGCTCAGGTTCCATATAATCACGCTCTAATGGGGGTGTATCAATCAACTGAATTTGAATATTTTCAAAATTCAACATTCCCGGCTGCGGCGCCCAAGTTGTAAAAGGATTCTCCGAAACTTCCGGTTCTGCATTTGTTAGCTCGGCAATTAATGAAGACTTACCTACATTTGCGCATCC
>JAENZU010000324.1 GCA_016841125.1 Melioribacter sp.
TGCCAAGTAACGTTTTTAAAACTTAAAAAATTTGCGGGTAAAGTTTTTACTATTTCATCATATCCGCCGATTGCAATGTATGAAAGGGGAATACCGATAAAAATCAATCCGGACATTAGTATTATCCACTGTACCGTATCAGTGTAAATGACCGCCTTAATTCCCCCGAGTGCAGTATAAACAACAACGATAATTCCCATAATTAATAAAGCTGTGTTCATATCAAGATTTACAAATGATGCGGATGCAAGCTTAGCTCCGGCAAGAATTTGCGAGCTTGTAAATCCAATGTAGCCTATTGCTGAAATTATACCGGCAGCAAAAGCAACTTTATGATTATAAAAACTTTCAAATATTTGCGGAAAGGTATAAAGATTTTTAAAATTCGCCATCCGGCTTACACGCGGTATTAAAAAAACAGCACTAAGCCAGGCGCCAATTAAACCGGTGAAGAGCATCCAGGAACCGGCTATCCCGATTAGAAAACCTAAACCGCCAAGTCCAATTGAAAATCCGCCGCCGACATCTGTGGCAACTACCGAGAGTCCTACATGAAGAGAGCCCATCGATCTGCCTCCTACGTAATAGTCATCTGTACTCTCATTCTTTCTTAAAAAGAATACACCGATACCCAACATTACAATCATGTAGATTACAAAAATGGAAACATCTATCCAATGCATATTATTAAAGTATTTTTTTTGAGATATATTTGGAATTCATCAATCGTGCGACTGCCATGTAATTAGGAGAAAAGTGAATAAGATCCCCGACGTTATATTTCATTTTTTCAGGTCCGAGATCATAAACAGTCATATCTGAAGTAATACCGAAAAATTTTATAGCCTTATCTTTTGGGGTTAAGTTATTATACTCAACATCGATAGCTCCAAAATCGACAAGCGCACGGTAACTTTCGTTGAGAGTTTCAATCTCCGCATCGGGTTCGTTTGCCGTGTGACCTATACTTGCATCCCTAATGATGCCGTCGGGTGTCATACTCTTCTTTTCAAGTTCGATAATTTCTGCCGAAAAACTAAATGCATTTGTTGATAAATTTTTAAATCTTTTATTATCCCAGGGGGATACACCTAAAAAGGCAGTTTCACCAATTCTAAAATGATTGAGCCCCGGCGGTATTCTATTTTTTGAAATCAATGGGAGCGTGATAGAACTGCCGGCAGAGATCAGTTCAAGTTTCTTATTAAATTTTTCTTCAATCAATAGTTTATATAGATTCAATTGAATCAGTTTATCGTAAGAAGGTTCAACACCATACATACAGCCTAAATTTGAGCCGAGCCCTATAATATCTATGTTGGAAAAATTGAAAACACTTTCGTAAAATTTCAAAATGTTCTCTCTCATAATTCCTTCGCGCAGTTCACCCAGTTCGACCATAACTACAACACGGTGTTTTTTATTTTGCTTTTTAGCCTCGTCATTTAATTCACTAATTGTTTCGAAAGAAGAGTTTAGAGATATATCAGCGTACTTTATTACATTTTTCGTTTGACCGTGCGCCGGAGGTTTAATATACATTGTAACAATATCTTTTTTCACTTCTTTAATTGCTCGCAGATTTGATATACGTGAATCACCGACAGAATGAACTCTTTTGATTATTGGATCGCACAATATTTTTTCGAGTACCTGTTTGTTGCCGTTAAGCATTTTTGTAATGATAGTGGTTTCCATTTTCCTCGGTTCAAGGAAGTCGACAAGCTTGCCAATGTTTGCTAGTATTCGAGTTGTATCAATTGTTAGAGTTGCCATTTATTTTTCCTTATTCGAGTATCTCATTTCGGCATACTTGCTCGTAAAGCCAATCCTCTCATAAAGCCTTTTTGCCGGATTGTCATACTCAACATGAAGTTTTACATCACCGTCACAGTTAGCTATTCCCTCGTTAACTATTTTCTTTCCGAATCCCATATTACGGTAACTGCCGTCTACTGCGACGTATACAAGAACGTAGTCGGGTATGTAGCCGCCCATACCTGTCTTATTCATAACGAGTGTGCCGACTAAATTTTCATCGTAATAAGCAGCTAAAAGGAAACCGCCTTTGCCGTTATTCTTTGAAAATGCGTAATCAATCGATTTCGAAATAGCTTCTTTACTGTCACCAAATCTGTCAAGATGTTTATGCAAAAATTCAATAAATTCTTCTCTAGTTAAAAATTTGTTTAACTCTTCTTCGTTCACGACCTTATAAATTTTCAGCATCTGATTCTCCAAAACCATTATTTAATTAGTTTATTAATTGAAATAGGTTAGCAGCATTCCCCATCTGAAATAAATAATTGGGAAACATACTAATAATTATTTGTTGGAAATTAGCAGCGTTATTTTTTTGATGCGGGGAAAAGATAGAAATTCAATTTTGTTATTAATAGCACAAGTTTTTAATATATAAAAATATGCGACTTATCCAAGTTTCAACGGCGTATAAGTACCTCAATTATTACTGTTCTTTTCGAATCCATCGATAATCCGTCCTCATAAACTCCCTTGCCGTAGATTCCAAAAACTATTCTGTTTTGTTCTTTGTATTTTTTGAATTCTGGATTTTGATTCAGTATTTCCTCAAGATACTCTCTTGTAAAGTATGCTCTGAGCGAAGATAATATATTGTTGTTCATTTTGCTTCCGCTGTCAATCAAAATATTGCCGCCAAAAACTATAGGCTCATCATAGAAAAGTCCGGTCAAATTTCTGGGATCTGCGTACCCCGATATTTTAATTTCGAGGGAAGAATTCGTCTGATAAGTTAAATTTACCAAGGCAGTATCAATTATATATTTTGCAATTACGTTCTGAAAAATTCCTTCAATTACGCTAGTTTTGTTATCAAAATTGACGCCAGGTTTTTTAATATATTTTGCGTTGCGCAGTCGCCCATTAAGTTTGGTACGAAGTTCATTTAAATAATTTTTGGTGCTGGGTTTATAGTAACCGGAAACAAAAATCGGGATCCCGTAATCACTCAAATCAAATCTCCTTAATTCATATTTTTGCGGATGTTGTTCCGGGAACGGATTCAAGAAATAATTCAGATTGTTAATGGGAGAATTAATTACAATTGTATCCTCTAATTGATCAAAACTAACTGCTTCAACAACGATGCGGTACATACCCGGCATAATATTTTGCAGCAAGTACTTGCCGTTGATTTTATCACTAAATGTAACTGCGCTCTCTACCTCACTAAATAATGGGACTAAAAATATTCTTGCAGTAGATTCTATCGGAAGCATTGAAGTTGAGTTGAAAATTGTCCCCTCAATATTCATTGTTGGGAATTCTAATACAACTTCGTTTGAGTAAAGATCATACCCGCCGGAGCCTTCCTTTCTGTCAGATGCAAAATAAAGTTTCTGTTGATTCTGAATGTAGTAGGGGAAAACTTCGTTTGAGATTGAGTTTACGGATCGATCAAATGAAAATACTGAAAAGTATTCAGATTCCTTATTGAATTTTGTATAGTAGATATCAAGATTTCCTCTACCGTTTTTTCTGCCGTCGGATGAAAAGCAAAGTATGGTAGAATTTTCTTGTGATAGGGAAGGTGAGTATTCATTTCCTTCGGTATTTATTGTAGGACCAAGATTTTTGGGATAAGACCAAATGCCGCCCAAATTTAAACTTATCCAAAGATCAGCACCGCCATACCCCCCAGGTCTATCTGAAGAGAAAATTAGGAAGGAATTATCCTTCGATAAAGCGGGATGCGAATCCCAATATTTTGAATTGATAGTAGATCCAAGATTTTTAATTTCAATTACTTCATCATTTATTAAATAACCTGAATACAAATCAGAATTACCCAAACCTTCGGAATGTGTTCTTGCAAAAATAACTAAATTGGTTCTGGGATTTATGGTGGCAGCACCTTCGTTTTTAATAGTAGTGATATCTCCTTCAAGCACCACTGGGCTTATCCAATTATCATCAAGGTATTCAGACATAAAAATATCTTCGCCGTTTCTAATAGCATCTCCCGTTAATTCGCTTTGCCCATTTCGATTAGATGTGAATAATATTTTATTATCGGCTGCGAAAGTTAAACCAAACTCGTCATAAATTGAATTGAGCATGGGACCCAGGTTTTCCTCTGCAATATTTGAATTTTCTGAGGATATATTTGAAGAACCGCAGGATAGCAGTATAAATGTTATCGGAATTAAGAGTGCGGCACTATAAAATTTATATCGAAGCATATTTTCAATAATGAATAATTAAAACACAATGCCCATCTGCAAAAATGCAGAATGAAGTTCTTTGTAACCTGTGAAGTCGCCGTTATTATCAGCAGTTGCAACAGTAACTAATCTGTAGCCTGCACCGAAATATACTCCGAGATAGTCAGTTACCGGTAATTCGAGACCAAAACCTACGCCAATTAGTTTAGGACTGAATGTGAATAAAAATCCGAGTGCTTTGATTACCTGATCCATTACTTCCTTAAATGAGGGCTTTGGACCAAAACTATCGTAAATATATCCGACATCTAAATAAAAGAAAGGAATATAGCATTGATTGCTAATATCGTAACGCATATGCAGAAAGAAAGGATGTCTCACATGATCATTTATATACCATGCACCGCTGCCGATTCCCAATGCAAACCTATCACTCAACCTAAATCCAACAGAACCTTCAAAGCCATAATAAGTACTGTCGGAGGTCATCAGAACTTGATTCAATTCCAAGTAGGGCAGGCTTCTATCTCGGCAGGCAGTTTGCAGTTCAATTGGAACAAGCAAATTTCTATCCGGGGCGTTAAACGTCT
>JAENZU010000325.1 GCA_016841125.1 Melioribacter sp.
GTTTAAGTAAGAAAACCACAGCCGCACCTTTTGCAAAATCAATAAGAAGCACTGCTATACCTAATAATTTGGAACCGGAAACTTCGTACGAGTTTAACGCGCCGACGTTGCCTGAACCTTCCTCGGTAATATTTTTACCCTTTCTTTTTAAGATCAGGTAGGCGGTCGGTATTGACCCAATCAAATAACCGATTACAATACTAATTGCAAATTCCATATTCTACTATTCTAAATTATACAAAAAACAAATTTAGCAACATTTGAATTAAAAATCTTTCTTCATAAAATTGCTCTACTGAAAAAAGTTGTATAAATGTCAAACTTGCATTTATAAATAATATGTTATAAATATATAGCTTAATTTAAAATAATTTGATCAGTTTAGTAATATCAGGAGAATTAAGTGGTAAATTTTATTGGAAATTTCAATGTGGTTCCTTCACTGCCGGAAAAATTGGAGCCGTTACGTGAAATTGCTTATAATTTGTATTGGTCTTGGAATCAGAATGCAGTCGAACTTTTTAGAAGAATTGATAGAGAAGTTTGGGAAAGCACTAATCACAACCCGGTTTTATTGCTCGGGAGAGTCAGTCAGGAGAGACTAGTTGAGCTGGAAAATGATTCCGGTTTTGTCTCTCACATGAACCGTGTTTATGTTCAGTTCAATGTTTACCAGGAAGAAGATACATGGTTTCAAAAAAGTTACTCAGGGGATGAATCTCCTTATATAGCTTACTTTTCTGCAGAATTCGGATTGACCGAGTGCCTTCAGATTTATTCCGGCGGATTAGGAGTTTTATCCGGCGATCATGTTAAGTCTAGTTCCGATCTCGGACTTCCGCTTGTTGCAGTTGGACTTTGCTACAAGGAAGGCTACTTCCAGCAGTATTTAAATGCCGACGGATGGCAGCAGGAAAGATACGAGCTGACAGATTTTTATAATCAGCCGATGAAATTAGTGGTTGATGAAAATAACAAGCCGGTTCAAGTTGAACTCAGTTTTCCGAATAGAACTGTTCATCTGCAGATCTGGAAAATTCAAGTTGGACGGGTACCGCTTTATCTTTTGGATACCAATATTCCGGAAAATAATGATGAAGATAGAAAAATAACCCGCGGGCTTTACGGCGGCAATAACGAAACACGCATTCAGCAGGAAATTGTACTTGGAATAGGAGGCATACGTGCCTTGCATGCCATCGGTATTTACCCGAAAGTTTGCCATATGAATGAAGGTCACTCCGCCTTTTTAGCGCTCGAAAGAATAAAATACTTAATGGAAAATCACAAACTATCTTTTGAAGAAGCAAAATCGGTCGGGTTTTACTCAAACGTTTTTACAACTCACACTCCTGTGCCCGCCGGTATTGATGTATTCCCGGGTGAGTTGGTTGAGAAATATTTCGGAATTTACTACAGGCAGGAACTTAAACTTAGCGATAAAGAATTTTATAGACTTGGAACAATAATAAAAGATAAAGAACCTACTAATTTCAATATGGCGCATCTTGCCATGAATATGGCCGGATTCGTTAACGGGGTTAGTAGACTTCACGGTTTGGTTTCCAAAAAAATGTGGGTTGAAGGATTCAAAAATATCCCGTTCGATGAAATCCCCATAGACTATGTCACAAATGGTATCCATACCCAGACGCACCTTTCTAATGAAATGAAGGATCTTCTCTACAGATATCTCGGCGAGAAATTTATTACGGAACCTTCTAATCCTGATATATGGGAAAGAGTTGACGAAATTCCGGATGAAGAATTGTGGATGACGCATGAGCGAAGAAGAGAAAGACTTGTTGCATTCGCGCGTAAACGTTTGAAGAATCAGATCGTTGCTAGAGGCGGCTCCAGTTCCGAAATTAAAAATGCTAAAGAGGTTTTGAATCCTTCGGCGTTAACAATAGGATTTGCAAGAAGGTTTGCTACATACAAACGAGCCACACTACTTTTCAAAGATATAGAACGGCTTTATAGTATTCTCTGTAATTCGAATTTCCCGGTTCAAATAATTATTGCAGGTAAAGCACACCCGAGAGATGAAGAAGGGAAAAAGTTAATTCAGGAATTAGTTTCAATCGCAAAAGAAGAGCATTTAAGAAAAAGAATTGTATTCCTCGAAAATTATGATATGAACATTGCCCGCTATATGGTTGAAGGATGCGATATCTGGCTCAATAACCCGCGTAGACCACTTGAGGCTTCCGGCACTTCCGGAATGAAAGTGATTGCCAACGGAGGCTTGAATTTCAGTGTGCTCGACGGCTGGTGGGATGAAGCATATGATTATACCGTCGGCTGGAAAATTGGCGGCGGTGAAGAATACGATGATCTTGACTACCAGGATGAAGTTGAATCGCGTTTGATTTATGAAACTTTTGAAAAAGAAATTGTGCCTCTTTACTATGATAGAGGTGAAGATAAACTGCCGCGGAAATGGATTGAAATAATGAAAGCTTCGATGAAAACGCTGGGACCGCAGTTCAACTCACATAGGATGCTTAAAGAATACACTCAAAAGTTTTACGTTCAGTCCTACGAAAGACGAAAAATTTTAATGGAAAAAGACTGGGCTAAGGCAAGAGAGTTTTCTGCCTGGAAAAAGAAACTTTATAATAACTGGAATAAAATTAAATTTGTAAAAATCGACCAGCAGAAGTCTAAAGATGATATCAGAGTAGGCTCCAAATTTTTGATCAATGCGAATCTGGATTTAGGTTCACTTTCTCCGGATGATGTTGATGTTCAAATCTATTTTGGTAATTTGGAAGTAAAGGCTGATATCAGCTCTAATCAGTTTGTAAGGATGAAGAATATTGCTGCGGGCTCTGATGGAAAATCATATAGTTATGAAGGGGAAATTGATTGTGAATCAACAGGCATTTTCGGATTTACTTTGAGGGTTCTGCCCAATCATCCGATGCTGATAAATCCTTTTGAACTTGGACTTATTCGCTGGGCTGAATAGATTATTAACTAGAAGTGGTGGGAAGAAATGCTTTTAGAAACAATGGATATGACTGATACTAGAATCCTGATTTATTCCGAGAATAAATTTGATTTCAATAGTTTCAGGATAATTGACAAGGATAGTAAACCCCGCAGACCGAAGAAGATAAATTATTTTTCGGTTTGCGATCACATCAAAAGTGTGTGTCCTAAAAATTTGGTTTTGTACCGTCTAAGAACTAATGTACAAGCTATCGACCCTTATTCCACAAAATTCGGTTACTTTATTAAGATGGAATCAGGGGTTGAACTTATTTACTTTGATCCAGTTTTTGCAATTAAAGATCTTAAGCATCTTAAGTTTGATCTCGACCCAGATCAATTCCGTTTTAAAATTCAGCAAATCGGACTCCAATCCCTTAACACGCAAGGTAAAGAAGCAGTCTATAAAGAAGTTTATTGTTTTGATATGCGTGCAATAGAAGCTCAATTTCAAAATGACCGTATCTTTGCCGATGCAATCTTTGCACTTGACCCTGATTATATTTCTGAAGATGAGGAAAATGAAAAGGTTACTTCTAATCCATCGATTGAAGAACTTGATAAAAGTGAAGATGAAGTAAAAGATTCAATGGCGGATCTTTCAAATATTAGGGAAGAATCCCCTAAAGAGAATGAAGAACAGGAAATGCCGAAGTTCGATCTGGGTAAAGCAGACGAATCTCTTACAATGAGAGAGGATAAAGTAAATTTACTTAAAAAAGCTTTAGGAATTGAGGAAGAAGAGCAAGCCGTTTCTCATGGTGAATCTGATATTGAGATTATTGAATCAATTGATGATATTGATCAGATTGACGAAGCAGATAACCCCGAAACTGATAGACAACAGAAAGAAGATAGTAAATCGGAAGAAGATAGGTACTCGCGAAAATTTGATGAAGCTGCCAGGAGAGAACAATATTTTCATATTACAAATATTAGTGAAGAACCGGATGATGAAGATATAAATTCCGGTGAAGACGAAATTTTGAAACAGGAGGATGAGGTTGTAAATGATATTCTTAATTGGGATTTTTCCGATCCACCTTCATCTAGTGCCGACAAATTAGATTCAGATTTATCTTCAGGGGGAACTAATTCAGCATTTATCGAAAGGAAAAGATCTGAGTCGGTTGAAAAAAAACTGATGAAGCAGCTGGATGTACTGGACCTCTTTAAAGCCAAAGAAACAAAGAATAAAAAAAGAGAATCGGTTATCCTAAGACTTTCAAAAAGTTGAATTTTTTATCTATCACATATCATTGATTGAGAAAAGGACAGAATTTAAAAGTTCTTTCATATCGGTTTTAAGGTTTTTAATCGATCTCTTATATCCTAATTCCAAGACTATTTATTAGCTTTGTTATTGATGAAAACAATTTATTAGCAATATTTAAGTTCATTGTTCTAAAGTTTATCAGTAATCTTAATATTGCATTTTTTTAATTTTCCCGGGTTGGTTGATATTTTTAGTTAGACCGGATCTTCACTCTGTCCCCAAAATGTGACTGACGTGGCGAAGCTGTATTTAATCCACCCCAGAGGCGTGTAAACCTTAGTAAATATTAGTCGATCTGGGATAAAAAAAATTATTGCTGCCAATTATTTAAGATTTAAAAGCGGATTAGAATTTTCCGAACTTATCCTGTCTCACTATATTAAATACCATTATTCACGAAATTAACTTTATAAGGAAATAAATAATGCATCTTCTAGAAAAAATTAAAGATAAAACCGCAAAGGTTGGTATTATTGGATTAGGTTATGTTGGGCTTCCATT
>JAENZU010000326.1 GCA_016841125.1 Melioribacter sp.
GAATGGAGAGAAGGTCCCTATTCAAAGGAAGGCGTTCAATGTCAGGATTGTCATATGCCCAAAGCCGAATTTCAAACAGCATCAATGGGTAATACTTATCCCGATGCAAGAACACACTTATTCCATGGTGCTCACGATCCCGGTAAAGTGAGGGGTACAATTGAACTTAGGATCAATCCCGATATTAAAGATGTCGTAGTTGGTGAACCGGTTAAATTTACGCTCGCACTATTCAACCAGAAAACCGGACACAAATTTCCTACAGGCTCAGTTGAAGATAGAATTGTCTGGCTGCACGTTGAAGCTGTTGATGCTAAAGGGAATGTTTATCATTTACCGGTTGATAAAAAAGGTTTTGAAGGAGAAGAGTACACCATTGGCAGCGATGTTTTAGCTTATCAGGATATGGGAATTGCAAAAGATATCCCAAATTTCGAAGGTGTGCAGAGAGACGGCATTCCGATAGGAGACCGCATTTTTAGGATGCCTTATTTTGATCCGCAGGGCAGAATGACAATTCAGCAATGGAACACAAAATCATTTGGTGTTGATTACCGGATCGGTCCCCGCGAAACAAAAATTGAAACCTTTACTTTCAATGTTCCATTTGAAGCAGCTATCGGCGAAATGAAAGTTACTGCGGTATTAAACTACCAAAAATTGGTGACGCCCGTTGGTGAATTTTTAAATGTGCCTGCCGATGAATATGAAGTTATTAAAGTTAATGATCATTTTACTACCGTCAATATTTTAGACTAAGGAGGCGAGATGTATCGAATTAAAATTCTGTTTCTATTTATCTTTTGCTTAGCTCTATTTTCCGAATCACTATTAGCCATTCCTGCTTTTGCAAGAAAGTATAGAATGAGTTGCCAGACTTGCCATTCGCCGATACCGAGACTAAAACCTTATGGAAACGATTTTGCAGGTAACGGATTTGTTTTATCGGATCAAGACGCGCCAAGGTATTATGTTGAAACCGGTGACGAGGATCTCTCGCTTATAAGGGAATTGCCGTTAGCTATAAGATTAGACGGCTATGTAACGTACCGTCACAATAAATTGGACCAGGGCGACTTAGGTACTCCCTACATTCTCAAGCTTCTCTCAGGCGGGTCGATTGCAGATAACCTCGCATATTACTTCTACTTTTTAATCTCAGAAAGAGGTGAACTTGTGGGAGTTGAAGATGCGTATCTTATGTTCAATAATCTACTCGGGGCTGACTTTGATATTTACGTGGGTCAATTTCAGGTTTCAGATCCACTATTTAAAAGAGAACTACGGTTGACACTCGAAGATTATCAAGTCTACAAAACCAAGGTGGGAGCCTCCAACATCAGCGTAGCTTATGATCGTGGAATTATGCTGACGTATGGATTTGATACCGGTACAGATATTATTGTTGAAGTTGTGAACGGTAACGGACTAGCCGAGGCGAACGATCTTAAAACATTTGACAACGATGAATATAAGAACTTTGCCGGGAGAATTTCTCAGGATGTTACCCAATTTTTAAGGGTAGGTGCATTCGGTTATTACGGTAAAGAAAAACTTTCGCTTAATGTTAATAACACTCCTACAAATTTTATTAATAAAGTTTGGATGGCTGGAGGTGATGCCTCTCTTAATTTCAGTGATATTGTTGAGGTGAATTTCCAATATCTGCAAAGGAATGACGACAAACCACTTCCTAATTTAGCGAAGTCTGTTGAGACTAAAGGAATAATGGCAGAGCTCGTGTTTACACCCGATAAAGACAACAGCAAGTGGTACGGAGTTGCAATGTACAACTGGGTGGATTCTGAAATTAATGTGCACGATTTTCAGTCGGTGTCGGGGCATTTAGGTTATTTACTCAGAAGAAATCTCCGACTTGTGGCAGAATACACTTATAACCTTGAAGATGAATACGGATTGTTTGCATTAGGGTTTGTATCCGCTTTTTAATTTTTCCCTTTCAAAAATAGGTGAAGCGGATTATATTTCCGCTTCACTTTTTCAAATCACATTCTCCAATTCAATATGATAAAAACCTTAGTTCTGTATTTTTTTCTTGCCTCGGTGATCGTTGCTCAAAACAAAGTCGATATTTCAAAATTACAATCGGGTTTTGCATTAACTGAAAGTAGAATAAAATATAAAAACGAACTGAATAGTTTGTTTGTGAATACTTTCAGCGGTGACGTTTCTAAAATTGATGAAAGCTTTCTCAGACAGGCTCTTTATAAAGCTGAGCTAACACTAGACAGAAGCGAGTTAGTGAGAAACGGAATTCTTAAATGTTTTCAGAATTTTAATAATTTTTCGAATGAGACAAAAAAAGGAATATTTCTTGCGGCAAAAGCTTGCTTTCCGAATAATTTTATTGATGAAGTTTTCAAACTATACAATAGAGTTAGAGACCCGGAGATATTTGCCTACTCTGCCTTGTACTTGCTCGATTCCGAATCCGGGATAACAAATGCAGTTACTGTTTTAGCCAAGACTAAAGATATGTATGCCAGCAATTTGAATGATCCGTTTGTTAAAAATTTAATCGAGGATTTAGAAGAGAGGATCACCGGAAAGGTAATTATACCGGAGTTAATTGACCTTCTCTCACACGATTTTCAAAAAGGCAAAACAATTATTTATTCTCTTCACAGGAAGAATAGAAAGAATCCCGGCATTACAATCATTAAAAAGCCGGACGGTAAATTTGTAAGGAATGATGACGGATCGATATTTTACATTAAGCAGCTTGCAGCTTCTGCTTCTACATATCCAGGTTACCTTAAAGGGGGCAATACACCTCAGGGAATATTTTCAATTCAAGCATTTTATGTTAGTGAAACCGAAGACATTGGTCCGACGCCATGTGTTCTTACACGTATTGCATTTGAAAAACCCGTTAATGTTTTCTATCATAATAAAAATCAAAATTCTAAATGGTCAATTAAAGATTACACAAATTTACTTCCTGAATCATGGCAGAATTATTTCCCTCTTCAGCAAGCTTATTATGCCGGTCAATTCGGAAGAAGATTAATAGTAATGCACGGCAGCGTTGATGACCCGGATTTTTATAAAAACGAAAGTTACTTTCCATTAACACCAACACGGGGGTGTATTTCTTCAACAGAAGTTTGGTCTGAAGAAACAGGTAAATGTTTTGAGAGCGATCAGGTTAAACTTATGAACGCATTTTTCTCTACAAAACAGTTATACGGATTTTTAATTGTTGCTGATTTAGATAACCAAAATAAACCTGTTGCAATTGAAGAAATAATTCCTTTTATAGAATAATCTGAATTTAGGATAAAAAAATAGTATTGATCAAGATTAGCTTGCTATAAAACGATAAATTATCTACTTTCTATTAGTATTATAGTTATAAACTTTTTCCAATTATTGAGAATCGATTATGTCCAAATTTAAGGTGCCTTCTTTATTTATTAAAGAAATTGCGCTGCTGCCGAGAATTATTTCTGATGTGAAAACATCAATACCCGTATTCATTGGTTACACAAAAAAAATAACCGATGATAATGGAAGGAGTTTAGTCCACCGTCCTGTAAAATTAAAATATTATTCTACTTTTGTTGATAAATTCGGCACAAATTCAGACCTCACAAATATTAAAGTAGAGCTCGATGCGAACAACAACGTAACAGGATCTTCCGGCGAATTAAAATATTATCTGAGTTCATCGGTAAGGCATTTCTTCAAAAACGGGGGAGAGGAATGCTACATCATTTCCTGCGGTCAATTTGGAACTGAGGTTAATTTAAATTCGATGAACGAAAGTTTAAGTAAAGTGGTTGAATTGGATGAGCCTTCATTAATTTCTATCCCGGATGCTTTGAAACTTGAAAACCAGGATTTGTACAAACTATACCGTAATACACTTAAAGTTTGTTCGGAAACAGGGGACAAATTTGCTGTATTAAATTTGAAAGAATCTGAAGGATGGAGAAAAGGTTGTATCGAATTTCGTGAAAACATAGGCAGTGAAAATTTAAACTTTGGAGCTGCATATTCTCCTCACTTAACAACCGCGGTTGATATTAATCCTGGTTTTGATCTTATCTCAAATTCAATTAGAAAAAAAGGAAGAAGAGTTGAAGTTGAGGAATTGGCGCATGACGCAGAAAATCTCGGAAGGATTTACTCCCTTAAAGAGATTTATTCCGATATTGATAAAATCGAAAAAGACATTAAAAACTATTTGAGGCTGAGCGAAAGCGAAATTCTTAGCGAAGGATTTTCAAAAGTTCATTTAAAGTTTTTGATAAAATGTAAGTCAGAATTAGAAAAATCGAATCCTGATCATTTCGATATTTTATTTCAGTTCAGTCAATTGGTTTATCAAGTTTACGGTACATTAGAGGCATTGATAGACAAGTGGAATTCCACACAGTATAAATTCTCCACCAGATGGTTGAGAGATTTGATTGAAAGTACAACGGCATCCTCATTAATTGATGGTGTCGCAAAACTTAACGGTAATCTTAAAGATGCATCGCAAATACTAGGAACCGATTCTTTAAATGAAGTTTACAAAACCATGTTTAAATGGGAGTCGGTATTAATAAAACATCTTTGTACCGATGTGGTAAGGCTGGATAGCTATTACCTTCATACAAATCCAAAAAATTCGCGCGACTATATTGAGAATATGAGATCAGCTTCCTATAAAATTTCCGAAGTGGAAAATACAGTTTTACAAGTAATTGAACTTATCCGCAAAAAATTAAGTAATGAAGCCTTG
>JAENZU010000327.1 GCA_016841125.1 Melioribacter sp.
GACTATCTTTTCCTGAAACAGCGAAAAATTTACACAATTTGAGGAAGGTTCAGATAAGCGTTTAAAACTGAATAAAACATCGTAAGCATTAACTTTTCTTCCGATGCCATTAGCAAATGAAGGATCATTTTGAAAAAAGACATTATCCATTAATTGAAATGTGATCTCCCTTTTATCAGGAGAAAACTCCCATGATTCTGCTATTGCCGGTTCAACTTCGTCAAAAGATTCACCCGATCGAACTAATCCCTCATATATAAATGAAGATACTAGTTGATCTGATTCATAAATTACTTTTATCGGATCAAGATTTTCTACGGGATCATTAATGGTAATCTTAAATTGATTGGGTCCATTTAAAGCGGTTTCTGTCTTTTCATTTGTGCATTTTGCAAATAAAAGTAATACTATAAAATAACAAACAACCAGTTCTAAATATCTCATTTATCGAATATGGCAATTGTTTAAAAGTAAGACTCAGTAGAAATTTATCTGCGCAAAGCCAGTAATCTTAAAAAGTATCCGAATTGTGTGCTATTTCGAAATCAGGACACCTGCCGCAGTTCCTAATGCTCCGGCTGCTATAATTGTGGCGAACGATGGGAAACCAATTTCGGGAGGATTTTTAAGTGTCGAAATATAATCCTTCACTAATTCCTCGTATTTTTGAAGTCCGTAATCCAATCCGCGTTTATATTCTTCTGCTTTCTCTTCTTTCAGCACAATTATTGAATCCTGCAGAACAACATATTTTTCATAATTAAAAGTCTGCTGCTGCGAGGCTTCAAATTGATCTCTCAGTTTCATCATTTCATTGTGGTCATCAATAAAAGTAGAAACAAAATGTATTGGAACTTGAAATACAGTTATTTTTAAACCAGTTTCCGGGTGCGGGACTCTTGCTTTGCCCAAAGGCCAGTTTCGAAGTGCAGGATATGTTGCCTTCATTTCATCAACTAATTCATCCGGCTGAAATAAATTTGCAACTTTAACCACTCCCTTTTGAAATTCATTTTCAAGCTGAACAATTTCTTTCTTTAGACTGTCAATCCGATATAAATAAACTGCGCCTTCATCTCTAAGTGTAAAAATAATAGATTCCAGACTATCCCCTTTTTCTATGATAATTGAATATCTATTTTGATATTCGACAAGGTCATTTTCTGCTTTTTCTATTTTTTCTTTTGCGTCGCCCCAAAAAAGCCAGCCAAATATCCACGAACCAACTAGCAGAACTCCCAGGATAGCCGCAATCCACTTAAGCATGGTAAACCTCCAACCGGTTTCCCTCCCAACTCTTGAACCCTAAAGATTGAGCAACAACTTTCACTAAATAGGGATTACCGGCAACAAGTTCATATTTTACAGAAAATCCGTTTTTATCTGCATCTACTAAGCGGATGTAAGTACCTCTACCATCAGCCTGAAGTTCCCACATTAGTCCTTTGACTAAACTACCGGCTGAACGCTCAAGTTTCATCATCTCAAGAATATTTGATTCGTGCAGTTTTTGAATGTCAACAACGCTGATAAAATCTTCCGGCTCCTGTTGATCCAAATAAACTGGGGACAATTCACATTCTTTAATTACTCTTTTCCAGAAATCTATATCGGGAGCAGGATCGCTTTTATCCTTTCTGACCATCTGATGACCGATAATTCCCTTAAAATCCATTAACTTTTCACCGTGATACGAGAGATAATTTTTCGGAACTTTACGCGCAATTTCGAATTTGTCACATAAAAAATTAATAAGTTCAATAAGCGAATCGATTTGAGGTTTTTCATATCTATCAAAATAACGGTAACCTCTATAATCGGAGCCGTAATCGAAGACCTCATCTTTACTTTTTTCCGTTCTACTGCTAATACGATCGAAACAGAAAAGTTTTCCGCCGGATTCCAGCAACCCACCTTCGCTGGCAATTTCAATGCCTATAAATCTTTTTTCAAACTTCATTTTATCAATCGAAGACCACTTCAGTCCAAACTGCCAAGCCCAGCCCTTAGGATCAAAAACTTCGTGAATAGTCCCGTCGCGGGCAATTATAAAAGGAGTACCAACTGTATTTCCATCTCTCATCCACCACTCGAAACTGGATTTTGCGGAACCGCCCACTGTATGATGAATACAAATACCGGTTTTTTCACCTGCATTATGGAAATATTCTGTATCGGGCAATCTTAAAGATTTGTCAATTTTCAAGCTCATTGTGCCTCCAGTTTCTTTAAAATAATTTTTATAATTATAATGTGAGGATTCCGATTAAAATATCATTTTTTGGTAACAATATCATAAAAAAATATAAATCAGATATACGAATTTGTAACAGTTGAAATTGGATAATCTATTTATTTCGGAAGAAATACCTTATAAATTAAAATAAGATATTATATATTGATTGGCAAGCAAAAGAAAAAGGCTGTGCAAGCTTTTCAAATTCAAAACACAGGGTGAACGCTTACCCAGCCTTTTCTAGTCTAAGGAGTAACTAAACTTAATAATTCTTATTTACGAGTCTGATAAACTATTTTTCTAATAGAATCGAATTGTAAATAAGGATAATCTTTTCTGAGTGAATCGATGGCATCACCGGCACTCATTTTATTAGAACGAAGATTTTTAAATTTCTTCCTTATTATATAATCCCTAACGGATTTTTCATTTATCAGTCCCCTACTTTGAAGCAGGTCATAAATGTCATCACTTATTAAATCCGAAATTGGATTGCTGCTAAAATATTCAGTGCTCTGCATAGTGCACCTCCGATAAATTGTTTATGAGAAAATCTCTCCCAAACCGGACTCGATTGAAACCTGATTTATTCTCTCTTAAATCTATTATCTAAATAACATTTTAGAATTGCGGATACAACTGCATATTTGTGTGGTTTTTATTGCATGGAAAAATATTGGGATGGTTTTACCGCATGAATGTGCCGATTATTAAATAATTCCCCTTCGGATGGCTTTTGCGACTGCCTCGGATTGTGAGTGAACGTGCAGTTTGCTGTAAATATTGCGTATGTGATGCCTTACCGTATCAACGCTGATAAAAAGCGCGTCTGCAATTTCTTGATAATTATTACCCTCGCTTAATTTGAAAAGAACTTCCTTTTCTCGGTTAGTGAGTTTATATTCCTCATTCTCCTGTTCGATTGCCGCATTCTGCTGAAATAAGGTAATTACCTGCCGGGCAATATTTGAACTCATGGGTGAGCCCCCTTCATAAACTTCTTTTATTGCTTCCAATAAACGCAGTGGCGGAGTCTTTTTTACAAGATATCCGCAAGCGCCGGCGCACAAAGCTTCGAAAACAACACTGTTATCTTCATAAACAGTAAGCATTAAAATATCAATTCCGGGTTCAATTTCTTTTGCCTTTTTAACTCCTTCAATTCCACTTATACCCGGAAGTCCGATATCCATCAGCACAACATCAATATCTTTTCCCGGCAAATCTTCTAAAAAGGTTTCACATTTAATATATGTGCCCACACAGTCATAACCGTTAGTACCGCTTATGAGAGCCGCTAATCCTTCGCGAATAGTATTATTATCTTCAACTATTGCAACTTTTATCATATAGTTTTTATCATTTTTCATCTTAATCAATTTAAGAATTATTTCCGTTTAAATGAATTTATTAATCTGCTTAAACCCTTAATCTTCCCAATATATTTTATTACCGTGCCTTCATTTAATGTTGAGTTAATTGAAACTTTTCCTCCAATTGACTCTGCGCGTTGCTGCATATTTTTGATACCATTACCTGCAAAATATTGAGAGTTATCAAATCCGGTTCCATTATCCGCAAGCGTTAAAACGATAAAATCCCCTTTTAATTCTGCATCTAATTTAATAATTGAACATTTACCATGTTTGAGAGAGTTGTTAATTGCTTCCTTGAATATCAGGAATATGCTTTGTTTATACTCCATCGGGAGACGTATATTTTTTAGCTGATCTAAATTATCAATTTTAAAACTAATGCCTAAATTTGAACATAGTTCAGAATATGAATGCTTTAATCTTACGAAAAGTTCATGAAGCGTATCATGTTTTGGATTAATCATCCAAACAATTTCACTCATACCGTCAATCAGATCTCTTGCAATTGCGCTTACTTTGTTGTGGTTTTCGGTTGAGCCATCCATTTTATCAGTTTTATCTCTAACCGCCAGTTCGCTTAGAATTGATATTTCTGTCAGCCCCGAACCGATATTATCGTGAAGATCAGCCGCAATTTTAGATTTAAGTTTTTCGATAATTAACAAATTTCTAAACCGGAGTGTGCCAACGTAATAAATTAATCCAATAACAAACAAGAGTGATGCAGTTATGAACCACCATGTTCTCCAAAACGGAGGAAGAATAGTTAATTTAATTGAGGTCCCTTCGGTGTTCCAAATACCGTCGCTGTTTGAACCGATTACTCTAAAAACGTAATCACCGGGTTCGAGATTAGTGTAAGTTGCAACTCTTCTATTTGCATCAACAAATCTCCAGTCTTTTTCCAGTCCCTCTAAAATGTAAGCGTAATTGTTATCCTCGGGATTAGTATAATCCAGCGACGAAAACTCAAAAGAGAAGAAGTTTTGATCGTATTGTAATTCAATTTGCGAAAATTCCCCCGATTGAGGAATGTTGGAAATTGAAAAAGATGTGACCACAACTGGCGGAATATAAA
>JAENZU010000328.1 GCA_016841125.1 Melioribacter sp.
ATTTTGAGAAGGATCTTAAATCGGGATTAGGAACAAAACTTCCGATATACCTTAATACGACAAGATTTTTAGTTTCAAATGACATTAACAAAGCAGTTAACGAAGTTGCCGCTACAATGGGTGCCGGAATAAGATTAAAATATTTTGAATCCATGGGAAACTCTTACGAACAGTCTTTAAACTTATTTGAACCTTTAAGATTGGATTTGCGCCCCCTCTTTAATTTTACAGAGAGTTACGGAGATTTTCTATTACCGGGACTACTGCTATTAATTCTTCAGCAGACATTATTGATAGGGCTTTCCGAAAGTATGGGAAAAGAAAGGGAGGATGAGTTACTCCAGGATTTATTCAGCCGAAGCGGTAATAATATTTTTATTTCGATAGCCGGAAAAGGATCATTTTATTTGATCACCTATTCAATTTTTACATTTTTATTTATTACGGTCTTCTTTCCATTTCTAAGTTTGAAATTTGCCGGCAGTGCTTTCGCCGCCATTTTACTTACTCTTCCATATTTAATTGCAGTAATTTTATTTGCAATTTTCATTGCAAGTTTTTTTAAAAAGAAAATATATGCTCTTCAATTTATGGCATTCACTTCCCTCCCCTTCTTTTTGATTTCCGGGTATAGCTGGCCAAACCAATCAATGCCGCCATTCATATCGGCAATCGGGCAGATTATCCCCAGCACTCCCTATTTAAAAGCTATGGTACGGATTACCCAAATGGGCGCCGGTTTTGAACACGTACTTCCTGAGTTTATGCATATAATTATTTTACTAATTGCCGGATTGATTGTTTGTCTTTTCCGAATGAAACACTTAAAGCGGATTGTATTTACTCAAATTCAACCTTCGGCAGCAGAAGAGAAAAAACAGTAAATTTGATTCAACGCAGAATTTAATCTTCCCCTAAAATTACCTGCCGTACTCGGCAGTAAACCCCCAATTAGCACATATGCAAAACGAATTGAACACCAATACAATAATAAAGAATGGCGGATAATTTCAAATTTTCATAGAGGATTTGTATTACCCAAAAACAAATAAAATTTTAAATCTACTTTTGAAGAACATAATACTTTACTATCTTTATAAATATTTTTAAATGATATCAGGTGATAAATGATCTCAAACGGAAGTGACCCAATTTGGAAATTGATGGGTGCATTATTCAGACCTCATCCCTGGCACGGACTTTCAATAGGAGAAGGTTCCCCCAACAATGTGAGAGCATTTATAGAGATTGTTCCTACCGACACAATGAAGTATGAAATAGACAAAGTTTCCGGATATCTAAAAGTTGACAGACCCCAACGGTTTTCCAATGTATGCCCGACCCTTTACGGCTTAGTTCCGCAGACTTTCTGCGGTGTGAGAATTGCCGATTTCTGCATGCAGAAATCGGGTAAAACCGGAATAATAGGCGACGGTGACCCATTGGATATTTGTGTACTCACTGAGAAAACAATCAATCAGGGCGGCATCATTATTAGTTCTATTCCAATTGGCGGATTCAGAATGATCGATGGAAACGAAGCCGATGATAAAATTATTGCCGTGATGAAGGGAGACGCCGTTTACGGAAAATTTCAGGATATATCCGACTGTCCTTTTTCAATTGTAGAAAGACTTAAACATTATTTCCTTACTTATAAAAATATTCCCGGCGAACAATCGCATAAAACTGAAATCACGGAAACTTACGGCAGAAGCGAAGCATTTGAAGTAATTAGAAGAAGTCAGGAAGACTACCGTGAAAAGTTCGGCAGAATTCAGGAAATTCTAAAAACGTTTCTTGACGAATTAAAATTGAACGTCGACGAATGATAAACTATTGCGGATAAACCAATTCGCATCATAACTTTTTGATAATAATTATTGAAGGATCTTTCTATGGGCGACATACTCAGCAACTGGGAAGCCATCGGTGCCATTATTGGTATCATTGCAATTATTGGAGCTCTCATCAATTGGTTTATGCAGCAGAAATCTTCTGCATCGGTTAAAAAAGAACTGCAGAGCATCGATAGAACTTTTTACAAATATCTCAATGCCCCCGACGAATGTTTTCATGAACTGCTTATCCAAAGGATGAAACTCGCTAAAAAATTAAAAGAAACTAGAATAGATCCACAGCTTTTTACTACACTCGAACAAAGAATAAACAGCTACATTTCCCAATTGACATTTAGGGAAATAAAATCAAAATACGACCTCACCGAAAATTTTAAACAGACTTTACTAACCGCATTGGCAGACGGTCAAATCTCTGTTGAAGAAATGTATTTCTTAAAAAATGAAATCCAAAAAAGCGATCTGCCGGAAAATGAAAAGAAGCAGCTCATTAAAGACCTGGAAAAATTTCAGAGTGAAGCCGTTGAACGACATCCCGATTCTGTCGGCAAAGGTGTGCCGCTTGACGATGACGGCGGGAAAAAGAATATGCTTTCGTTTGCGCTTCTCGGCAGCGGTATTATAATTGTGCTTGTATTCGTCGGACTAATGTTGTTCGGAGGCGGCGAAGAAAATACTGATGACACTAAAGCAAACATTGCAGATAATTCAAATACTGTTTTGGCTGACAGTTCTGTTCAAAAAGATACTTCATCAATAGTTGAAAATTCAACCGCTTCGATTGTCGAAAATAAAAATAAAGAAGATCAAAAACCGGAAGACACAAAGCCGAATACTAAATCTGACACAAAAACAACAACCGATGTGACTCCCCCGCCGCCGAAACCAAAAGAAGAACCCAAAGATGTGAAGCCTGTTGAAATTCCCGGGATGGTTTTAATAAAAGGCGGCACATTTTCAATGGGAGATGCCGACGGCGGCAGAGATGAAAAACCGGTTACCAGAGTTACCCTTTCTGATTTTTACATTGATAAGCAAGAAGTTACTGTTGCGGAGTTTAGAAAGTTCTGCGCCCAGACCGGTACTGATATGCCAAGCCAGCCTTCGTGGAATAATGATAATCATCCCGTTGTTAATGTCTCTTTCGAAATGGCGGAAGCCTATGCGAAGTATGCTGGGAAAAGACTGCCGACAGAAGCCGAATGGGAGTTCGCTGTTAAAGGAGGAAAGAATACATCTAATTTTATTTGGAGCGGTTCGGATCACAATAATTTTGCAAACTACAAAGGAAGCGGAAATAAAGATACTTACGAAAACACTTCACCAGTAGGAAGTTTTCCGCCGAACGGTTATGGTCTTTTTGATATGACAGGAAACGTTAGGGAGTGGTGTTCCGATTGGTACTTCGAAAAATATCCCGGCGGTGAAGTCAAAGATCCCAAAGGACCGGCACAAGGTAAGCGCAAAGTCGTGCGGGGCGGTTCGTGGAATTATGAAGCCAGATATCTCGATGTTTCGAATAGAGATAAAAGTATTCCATCAAATAAAGTGTTCGACCTTGGTTTCCGTTGCGCAAAATCGCTTAATAAATAATCGGGAAAATGAAAAATATATTTTATTTAACAGGCATTATCCTGCTGGCTCTAAATCTTAATGCTCAATCTTTTGAAAAGATCGACGCCTTCCTCTCCGAAAATAAAGACTTCATTTTAGAGAGTGCTCATAAAAATTCCACACTAATTTCAGTTGAAACAACAGTTGAAGAAGATGAATCCGGCGATGCAGATACAAAAGCGATAATAATAATTCATTACAAAGGTTTCATCAAAAACCACAAACTTAAATGCATTGTATATTTTGAAGATTTCCCCGTTAAATTCGTGTGGGGCACTGACTCAAATGCGTTTGAAATTAATACAGAAAAAGATGCAATGCTTGAGGAACTTAAAATTAGATGGAGCAACTATAGGTTTGAAGATTAAAATTATAATTCGAACAACTCACTATTACTATTTTTAAGATAAAACCATCTTTAGGGAGAATTTATGCGAAAATTTCTAACCTTTTTTATTTCACTAATAGTATTGTTTTCAATTTATACGACAGCACAGAATGTTTCATTCGATAACGGCAAGCTCGGCTATGAGGTTAATGTACTTAGCTCAACGCCTGAAAGTACAATTTTAGAATACAGCTTTTTCGGATATCAGCAGCAAATAAAAAAACTTGCTGACGAAGATTATTTAAAACTTTCAGCTCCCGGCATGATTGTTTTAATGGAGAAAGGATTACCGCAGCTTCCTTCAATGAAGAATAGCATCATAATCCCGAACATGTCCAATGTCAATTTCCGGATACTCGAAAACGAGGAGGTAACTCTAACCACCAAACCGATAATGCCTTCCAAAGGACACATTACCAGAAATATCGATCCGGAGACAATTCCGTATGAGTTTGATAAATTTTACACTTCGGACTCCTGGTATCCCCAATCGAATATTACTCTCAGCGATCCATATATCGTGAGGGAACTCCGCGGTACTACTGTAGAATTTAATCCAATAAAATACAATCATTCTCTGCATCAGATAATTGTCAGTAAAAAATTAGTTGTCGAAATATTCAGCGATAATTCCGATAGAGTGATAAACCCACTTACCTCAAGTGATTCACAAAATGAGATCACCGAAGATTTTAGAACAATCTATAATACTCTGTTCCTTAATTTCAACAAAGGCAGTTATGAGTATGAGCCGATCCCCGAACCGGGCAGACTTTTGATCATCTATCATAACAGTTACAGCAATGAGGTCGAACCTTTTTACC